>DASPRM010000068.1 GCA_035624455.1 Terriglobales bacterium | reverse complement strand
GAGAGCGGTATTCCCTATCGCGTAGGGCTCATTCGTAGCCACTATGTCGGGCGAACCTTCATCGAGCCGGAGCAGCGTGTCCGCGATTTCGGAGTCAGACTGAAGCTCAACCCCGTGCGCAGCGTGCTCGAAGGAAAGCGTGTGATTCTGATCGACGACTCCATCGTCCGCGGCACCACCAGCAAGAAGATCGTTCGCATGATCCGCGCAGCCGGTGCGAAGGAAGTCCATATGCGGATCTCGTGTCCGCCAACGATTTCGCCCTGTTATTACGGAGTAGATACGCCGCACAAGAAAGATCTCATCGCCGCCAACAAGAGTCCCGAGGAGATCCGGCAATTCATTGGCGCTGATTCACTCGCCTATCTTTCTCTGGAAGGGTTGAAGAAGGCTTGTGCGGACGGGGAAGGAACCAACTACTGCACAGCCTGCTACACCGGCCGCTATCCCACCAACCTCGTCGACGTGCAGGAAATCCAATCTGCCACCGTTACGACTGAGTGATGGCTACCTAAGTTCGCTCAACCCTGCGTGGCCCCACCCGTTCGGCTGCTTTTGGCGAAAGGTCGGGAAATTTGCGATCACCTGATGCTGTTTTCAGTGGGATTTCGCTCAGCTAAGGCCGTTCGATCGCAATCTTCGGCTCGATCGAACCAATGTCACTCCTCACCCCTGTGCTTCCATTTCCCGGCGAGTGCTCCCCCTTGCCCTCTAGCCGGAGCCGGATCTCGGTTAGCTTTCGCACGTCATCTTCAGTAAGCAACTGTTGCCTGCCCAGCAAGCGTGCGGTGAGAGCAATCTTCGCGAAGTGTTCTACGGTCTCCATGTGCATGTAGGCACGTTCGAGATGGTCGGCAAATGCCACTACACCGTGATTCGCCATCAGGATGGCATTGTGCTCCAGCACCAGCGGGCGCAGAGCTTCCACCAGTTCATCACTCCCCGGTGTCGCGTATCGGGCGAGAGGGACAGACCCCAGGGTCAGTAGGACTTCCGAAAGGATCGGCTGATCCAGCGGCAACCCGGCAGCAGCAAATCCGGTTGCCGTTGGGGGATGGGCGTGCACGATCCCACGCACTTCCGGCCGCATGCCATAGATCAGTAAATGCATGCCGAGTTCGCTGGACACGCTGCGATGTCCCTTGAGCTTATGACCGGCGGCGTTGATGTGAACTATGTCCTCAGGCGACATCAGGCCTTTGCACATGCAGGTGGGCGTGACCAGGATGCTGCCATCGTCCAGACGCACCGAGATGTTACCATCCATGGCGGCGATGTAGCCGCGCTGGTACAGCATCTTCCCGTAGTGGACGATGTCGTCCCTGATCTCGCGTTCGGCCTTCATGGGAAAACGGTGAGCTTATCGAAAAAACAGACCTTTCCGTGAACTGAAACGAGGTACTGGTATGGTACTTCAGCTGTTGCACGTCGGCAACGTAGTTATCGTGATTTCATGAGATTTTCACAGCGTTTAACCGCTCGGACGAGCTAAACGATTCCCCTCTTATAATCCCTCTTCGTGCTGGTTTCCGAGTTCGACTACGCGCTTCCGAAGGAATTGATCGCGCAGCAGCCCCTGGAGGATCGCGCCGCCTCTCGCATGCTCCACCTCCAACGAAGTAGCAGCCTGCTGGCGGACCGGCGCTTTCGTGACTTCCCGGACCTGCTCCGGCCCGACGACCTGGTGGTTCTCAATAACACTCGCGTCTTTCCGGCGCGCCTCTTTGGCCATCGCAAGGGAGCCCGAGCTCAGCCTATAAGTCCAAGAAATCCCGCAGCACGTGATTTTCTGAAGGGCAAGGTAGAAGTCCTGCTAACCCGGCAGCTTGCCAGCCCCGACGCGCTGACATGGGAAGCCCTGGTCCATCCAGGCAGAAAGATTGGAATCGGAGAGCAGCTTTCTTTCGGTGAACATGGGGAGCTCGAAGCCGAAGTGATTGGGCGGGGGGAGTTCGGCGAGCGGACGCTACGTTTCCTCCCGGTTGCCGGCTTCTTTGCCGTCCTCGAGCGCATCGGTCATGTGCCGTTGCCGCCCTATATCGACCGGGCTGACGCCCCTTCCGATCGGGAACGCTATCAGACGATTTTTGCTCGCGAGCGGGGCTCCGTTGCCGCACCTACCGCAGGCTTTCATTTCACTCCAGACGTAATAGACCACATGAGGAAGCGCGGAATCGAAACCCTGGAAGTCACCCTCCACGTTGGACTTGGCACCTTCCAACCGATTCACGAGCGGACCGTGGAAGAGCACCACCTTCACACCGAACGGTACATGATCTCCAATGAAGCAGCCGAGAGACTCACCTGCGCGATAGCCGAGAAACGTCGCATCGTTGCCGTGGGCACGACCGCGGTTCGCACCCTGGAACAGGCAGCTTTGGTCTCACCCGCCGGCTGCATTCAGCCAGCCTCAGGCGACACCGGCCTTTTCATCTATCCAGGATTTGCATTCCGCGTGGTAGGGGCAATGCTGACCAACTTCCACCTGCCCAAGTCCACTCTATTGATGCTGGTTTGTGCTTTTGCGGGAAAAGATCCGGTTCTGGATGCCTATCGCCATGCTGTCGAGCAGGGCTATCGTTTTTATTCTTACGGCGATTGTATGTTCATTGAGTAGGCGCTGTGCGCCAGCTGTCCACCAGTTGCCACCATAGCATGCGTTCCCATTCCATCAGCCAGGTCTTGGCCCACTCTCGTTTACGCCACCACTTTTCCCCGAACATGGCGGGATCGCGGGCGGCGGCCACCGACCAGTGATATTGTGGCTTCAGCTTAGAGAAGATCTCATAGGCTCTGCGCGTGTGGTGATCTGAGGTTACGATCAGCGCGCTACGTGCACCAATCTGATCGAGGCACCGGGTCACATAGGCAGTTTCCTGTCGGGTAGACACAGCCTCGATTTCGCAAATGCTAACCTTCGCTAGGTCGTCGCCCGCTGTCTGCTCTACCCATTGGGCGGCCAATTGGTTCGCTCGCTGTCCATAAACCGTTAGGTCCGACCGCGCATCCAGAAACAGGTGGTTGCCGTAACCCGCGCGCAGCAATTCCAGGCCTTTGGCATAGCGCTGATCGATGCTATCTCCATCCAGGATTACGATGGCATCGGATTTCTCCGGCCGATCCAGCACAAGCAGCCGTCCAGAAGCAAAGAAGAACCAAACCAGCAATCCGAGCAACAGCAGAAGCAGAATTCTGCGTCTCATCCGTTGGCTGCACTGCGAAAAAGTGCGCTGATTGACAATATCAGACACTACCCGGCTCACCTAGTTCTGGTAAGATAGGCACCGCAATTCACTCCGACCTATCCCGCCGGGACCTCCGGAGATCGCCCTCGGATGGCCATCACAAGTCGTAAGGGTTTTCTTTTCGCCGCCATATTCGTGGCCGTCACCGGCTTTTCCAACGATACCGTCCGGGCCACTTCGGCGCTGGCCGGATTTCGCAATCCCCTCTCCGAAATAGAGCTTGAGCGGCGTTTCCTGGCTGTTCCCGACACCAGGCTCCTCGACCGCCATATGCGCGCACTCACCTCCGAGCCGCATATTGCCGGCACTCCAGAAGACCGCAAGACTGCCGATTATGTCGCCAGCCGTTTCCGCGAAGCTGGACTGGAAACCTCCCTCGTCGAGTACCGCGTTTGGATGAATTATCCGAAGGAGATCAGCATCGACGTAACCGCTCCGGAGGGCGTCGTCATGCATGGGCCTTCGCGGGAATCAGTCGAGGGTGACCCCTACCAGGACAATCCTCGAGTGTCGCCGGCCTTTAGCGCCTATTCGCCTTCGGGTGACGTCGAGGGCGAAGTCGTCTACGCCAACTACGGTCGTCCCGAGGATTTTCGGCACTTATCAGACGCGGGCATCGATCTCCACGGCAAGATCGTCATGGTGCGCTACGGCGAGAATTTCCGCGGAGTCAAGGCATATCTCGCACAGGAAAAGGGAGCTGCCGGCCTCATCCTTTACTCCGATCCGATAGACGACGGCTATTTCAAGGGCGACGTCTATCCTCGTGGACCCTGGCGTCCGTCCACCGGCGTCCAGCGGGGAACCATCGAGTATGGCTTCGAACATCCGGGGGATCCCACCACTCCCGGATTCGCCTCCCTGCCTTCTTTGCCCGACTCGCAGCGCATGGACCCGGCGTCCAACCCGGACATGCCCAAGATCCTTGCTCTGCCGCTCTCTTATCACGACGCCCAGCCAATTTTGGCCAACCTCGCTGGCCCTGAGTCTCCTCGGGATTGGCAGGGCGCATTGCCCCTTACCTATCATCTGGGACCCGGGCCAGTGCGGGTAAGAATCCACGTCCAGAACGATTACGGCTACCGCACGATCTGGAACGTGATTGGCAAGATTCGTGGCAGCCAGTACCCCGACGAATGGGTGATCATGGGCAACCACCGCGATGCCTGGGTTTACGGCGCCGTCGATCCGATCAGCGGCACCGTGGCCATGCTGGAGGCAGTTCATGGCTTGGGCCAGTTGCTAAAAACTGGCTGGCGTCCTAAGCGAACCATTCTTTTTGCCAGTTGGGACGCGGAGGAGCAGGGCCTCATCGGCTCAACCGAATGGGTGGAAGAGCACGAACCCGACCTCAGCAAGGCAGTGGCCTACTTCAACAGTGATACCGGCGGAGCCGGCCCCAATTTTCGAGCCGCCGCCACACCCAGCCTTAAGGGTTTCATTCGCGACATCACCAAAGCTGTTCCCGACCCGGCGGGCGGCACGATCTACGATCACTGGCGCCAGAGCTCGCGCAAAAATACGGCGGTAGCCGCTGGAGGCTCGGATACCAGCCAGCTTGGCAATTTGGGATCCGGGTCCGACTACACTCCTTTCTTGGATCACGCCGGCGTCCCCTCCAGTGACGTGCGCTCCTCGGGTAATTACGGCGTCTATCACTCCGTTTTCGACAACTACCAGTGGTTCCGCAAATTCGGCGACCCCGGCTTCCTGTACTCGCAGATGATTGCGCGCGTGATCGGGATGGAAGTGCTGCGGATGGCGAACGCGGATGTGTTGCCTCACGATTACGAGGCTTATGGTAACGAGATCATTCGTTACCTGGGAGCCGCGCAAAAACACGCGAGAGACATATTAGGCGACGGAGCTCCCAGTTTTCAAAGTGCGCTCATAGCCGCCCACAGGTTTACTGCTGCCGGCGCGGCCATGAATGTCGCAGTAAGAAACTCCGCCCTCGATGCTCACTCGCTGAATACCATCCTCAGCGCCACCGAACGGGACCTGCTGCTTCCTAAAGGACTGCCCCGCCGCCCCTGGTTCAAGCACGCGATCTTCGCACCTGCCGATCTCAAAGGCTATACCGCGTCCGTGATTCCCGGAGTCAATGAGGCGATCGAGAATTCGGATCCCGAACTTGCCAAACAACAGTTGGCAGAATTGACCGCCGCTCTCAATCGCGCCGCCGATAGGCTCGAAAGCATTCGACCGGCCTTTCCTGCCGTAGGACAGTAGAAAACCACCGCTCAACGGCAGCGGACTGAATGCTGATTACCGAATGCTGACTGCTTCTTACAACGCGGATCAATAAAGAACTACGTGGGAACGGACGTCCCGTCCGTTCAGGCCGAGCGCACGCTCGGCAGCAATCATTACTGATTGCTGAATGTTAATTGCTGAGGGCTTCTCCTACGACTTCTTCGCTTGCGCTTTGGGCTGCGCTTTAAACCTCGCCAGCACCTTATCTTTCTGCCGAAGCTCCAACGTGTCGCCGTCGATGCGATAGCTATCCGTGGAGTTCAGGGCCTCGAGGAATTTCTTTTCCACGCTCATGGCCGGCTCCGGACAGGCCATCATGGTTGTCGCCACTTTGCCAAACCGCAAACCATCGCCCTGCATCGTGAACGTGCCCATCATGCGGTTGCACCCGGCCGACCCGGAGATGCGCTTATCCTTCTTGTTAAGAATGAGCGTAGGCACCGCGCGGCCCTCGGCTGGAGCCTCAAACGTCTCACCCCCGAGCTCGGTCAGCTTCCATTCCGTTCCCATCAATGGCGCTGCCGGACCTTCCGTACCTGCGGGCGTGAATCCCGGAGGAGGATAGGCCACCATCTTCATCATGACATTGACTTCGTTGCTCGCCCCATCGTTCAGCACCGGGTAAGGCTGCGTGGTCGTGAACAGCAACTCCCCATCCACGTCCACGTTGGCGCGCACTACGTAACGACCCTTCTGCGAGATCTTCGCCGGGTTGTAGGAAAGCTCGAAGGGAATCGGCACTTGCCGGCCATTCGCAGAAAAAGCCGTCCCTGCAATGAGCGTGGCCCCCACATCCTGCTTGGAGACATCTTCCATGCGGATCGTCAGCATAGCGTTGGGTGGAAGCGCCACGCGTTCGCGATAGGCTACCGTGCCGGTGATCTTGCCGGCCTTTTCCTGGCCAGATACAAATTGCGAAATTATCAACAGCGCCAGGCTACACGCCAGGATCCCGGCTCTTTCCCGCACGAGTACCTCCTTGAGTCTTCCACTTGGCTTGCGAAGGGGCAGAACGAAAACTAGCACAAACCGGGCGGCTGGCCCACTTTTTCCTGCGCCCCCCACGCTGTGGGTGCCCCACCCTGAGCATAGCGAAGGGTGGGTGACCCGCTTTATTGACTTGGGGTCCTGAGCCTGCCTACAATTGGCGGCTCTTGTTGGCTTTCCCCTTCAAAGGCTGACACATGCTCGAATACGCGCTTCGGCAGAGCAAAGATGTAACCATCGTCGACTTGACGGGTCCCATCACTCTAGGTGAATTGCTGGCGTATGGTCGGGAAAGCGGCCGTACCAGCACAGATGCTCCGCGGCCGAAGGTGATTGGGGAGATCGTCCGCCAAATACTCAAACAGGGAGGACGCAAGATTCTGCTCAACCTGACGAATGTCACCTATATCGACAGCTCTGGCATCGGGGAGTTGGTAGGCGCATTCACCAGCGTCCAGCTCCAGGGCGGCCAGCTCAGACTACTGAATCCCGCCGTCAGGGTGGTGAATATTCTGCGCCTTACCAGCATCGACAGCCTGTTCCCGGGGGTTTCGACACACGAGGAGGCCGCGATCCAGTCGTTTTCCGAGGCCTGAGCCAAACGTCAGGACGGGTGCGCAGGGTAGCCCACCCTTTCCTCCAACCTCCGACACTCACGCAGCCGGCAGTCCCAGTTCAAGCCCAAAATGCGCAAGGGTGGCCCAATCAATATGCAAGATACTTCGAACCCACCTGACCCGACGGACCGCCCACATTCCCGCACAACCCATCAGTTAATGTTCTGGCTGATGGTGATCGTGCGAATGCTCATGGCCATGGTGATGACGATGACGATACCCCGCCTGCTCGCTTCCGCTCCTTTCACCGGTCTCGACCAGCTTGCGCCTCAATTCCGCAGGTGAAGACATCTGGCGATGTAGCCAGGCAAGCACCGCGGCCAGCCCAGTTCCATCTTTGAGATTGGTGAATACGAAGGGCAACTCGCCCCGCATGCGGCGGCTATCGCGCTCCATGACCTCGAGCGAGGCGCCAACCTGCGGAGCAAGGTCGATCTTATTTATGACCAGCAGGTCCGACCGGCGTATGCCGGGCCCGCCTTTGCGCGGAATTTTGTCCCCGGCGGCCACGTCGATGACATAAATAGACACGTCCACCAGCTCCGGACTGAACGCAGCTGCAAGGTTGTCGCCGCCGCTCTCCACAAACACCAGCTCCAGACTTCCGTGCGTGCGTTCCAGATCGGCGATGGCTTCCAGGTTCATGGATGCGTCCTCGCGGATGGCGGCATGCGGACAGCCCCCCGTCTCTACACCACGCACGCGATCGGCGGGCAAAATTCCCTGGCGGATAAGAAATTCCGCATCTTCGCGCGTATAGATGTCGTTCGTCACGACAGCAAGATTCACTCCCGGCCAAAGCTTGCGGCTGAGGGCATCGACCAGGGCAGTTTTTCCGCTGCCTACCGGTCCGGCCACGCCCACACGAAAGGCTCTTCGGTTTTCATTCATCGTGCCATTCTCAGAATAGAAAGTAGCGTTGCGCCAGGGGCAGAACGCTGGCTGGTTCGCAGGTCAGCAATTCTCCATCAGCGCGCACCTCGTAGGTCTCAGGATCGACTTCAATCTTGGGAGTGGCGGTGTTGTGGAGCATGTCCGACTTGCGCAGATCGCGGCACTTCTTAACCGCAACCATCCGCTTGGCCACAGGAAGCTTGCGCGAGATCGCGGCGCTTGAAACGAAGCTTACGGCGATAGACCGCGTCGCGCTTCCGAAAGCGCCAAACATGGGCCGATAAAACACGGGCTGTGGAGTGGGGATGGAAGCGTTGGCATCACCCATAATGCTCCACGCTATAAATCCGCCCTTGATGACCATTTCTGGTTTTACCCCAAAAAACGCCGGGTGCCAGAGCACGAGGTCAGCTAACTTGCCGGGCTCAATCGATCCTACTTCGCCCGATATACCGTGAGTGATGGCAGGATTGATGGTGTACTTAGAGACATAACGTTTCACGCGCTGATTGTCGTTGCTTGAACTGTCGCCCGCCAGCGGACCACGCTGCACTTTCATCTTGTGCGCCGTCTGCCACGTGCGAGTCACAACTTCGCCGATCCGTCCCATGGCCTGCGAATCGCTGGACATCATGCTGATCGCCCCCAGATCGTGCAGGATATCTTCCGCCGCCATGGTCTCGGGCCGAATTCGGCTTTCCGCAAAGGCTACATCCTCGGGCACCAGCGGGTTCAGGTGATGACAGACCATCAGCATATCCAGGTGCTCGGCGAGTGTGTTAACCGTGTAGGGCCGAGTGGGATTGGTGGAAGAGGTGAGAATATTGGGAATTCCGGCAACTTTGATGATGTCGGGAGCATGGCCACCGCCCGCCCCTTCGGTGTGGTAAGCGTGAATGGTACGGCCGGCGATGGCGGCAATGCTGTCGTCCACGAACCCGGCTTCGTTGAGAGTGTCGGTGTGGATGGCAACCTGCACGTCGTACTGATCGGCAACTCTTATGCAAGCATCGATCGCCGCGGGAGTGGTGCCCCAGTCTTCGTGGAGCTTTAGTCCGCAGGCGCCCGCTTCGATTTGTTCTGCCAAAGGCTCGCCAGTCGCGGCGTTTCCTTTCCCCAGAAAACCGAAATTCATGGGCCAGGCATCGGCCGCGCGCAGCATGTGTTCGATGTTCCAGGTGCCGGGCGTGCAGGTGGTAGCGTTGGTACCGGTAGCCGGACCGGTGCCTCCCCCAATCATGGTCGTGATGCCGTTCGAGAGCGCCTCGTAAACCTGTTGCGGCGAGATGAAGTGAATGTGACTGTCCACGCCGCCGGCGGTGACAATGCGATTTTCGCCAGCGACGACCTCAGTGGCCGCACCCACCACGAGCTCGGGATCGACACCAGCTTGAGTATCTGGATTACCTGCCTTCCCGACCTTCACGATTCGCCCGTCGCGAATACCGATATCGCCCTTGACGATCCCCCAGTGATCGATGATGACGGCATTGGTGATGACCAGGTCGAGAACACCGGGTCTGCATTCGCGGGTTCCGGTGGAGCTTTGCCCCATTCCGTCGCGAATTACCTTCCCGCCGCCGAACGTGATTTCGTCGCCGTAGATGGTGTGGTCCTTTTCGATTTCGATGATGATTTCGGTGTCGGCCAGCCGGACGCGATCACCCGTAGTGGGACCGTAGAGGTCCGCGTAAGTACGGCGAGGAATGCGCAGGCTCATGTTTGTCCTCGCTTCCCCGGCTGGAGCGGGCCGTTCACGGCGCCATGGTGGCCATAGACGCGGCGTTCGCCGACGAAGGCAACCAGCGGAACCTCTTTTTCCTCTCCCGGCTCGAAGCGGACTGCGGTGCCCGCCGCAATATCGAGCCGCATTCCGTAGGCAGAATCGCGCTCGAAGTCCAGGGCGCGATTCACTTCAAAAAAATGGTAGTGGCTGCCTACCTGAATGGGACGGTCTCCGGTGTTGCGCACCACAACGCGGACCGCAGGACGGCCTGCATTGAGTTCGATTTCGCCATCAGCCAGCAAGTACTCACCGGGAACCATTGCGACTCCTCATTGCACTGGATCGTGAACGGTGACCAGCTTGGTGCCATCGGGAAACGTGGCTTCGACCTGCACTTCGTGAATCATCTCCGCCACTCCTTCCATGACGTCGTTGCGGGTGAGGATGGTAGCGCCAAGAGTCATGATGTCGGAAACGCTCTGGCCATCGCGAGCTGCTTCCAGAACTTCGGCGGAGATGATCGCCACCGCTTCGGGATAGTTGAGCTTCAATCCCCGAGCCCGACGCTTGCGGGCGACTTCTGCCGCCACGAAGATCAACAGCTTCTCCTGTTCGCGAGGCGTAAGGTGCACGAGAGCTCCTTCCCACGTTCAATAAAGTTTTCGCGGGAACGTGGCGCTTCGACCGCAGAGAGACAGTTTCGCGGCTCGCCACAACCCGGTCAAGCCTTCCATCAGGATTCTCCCGTTACAGGCAAGTCCGCGCACAACCATTCCGTCCGCACCGAGCGAGCTGATTCCCCACAGCGCTTGACCAGGTTGGCTGAGCTGAGAGGCTTGCGAGTCGAGCTGCGCTTCCAACTGGCGCCAGCGGGCCGGCGGTGTCCCCGGCTGGCAAACGTACAGCGAGGCGATGTGGCGGTATTGCCCGAGGCGTGCCGGAGATCCCAAAGCTCGCACCTCGGGCTCGAGGTCCCAGTGTTCTTCGATCAGGGCACGATCTACTCCACAAATCACAAACGAGGACGACATGCGGGCATAGCGGAAGGTTTCTCCGGAAGCTTCGCGGCCAGGCGCAATCAGCTCCCACCAAAACAACGCTGCGCCCGGTTGCAAAGTAATTCGCGTAACCTGTTCGTAGCGCGACCCGGCGTAGGGGATGAGGGCGTCGGGAACATATTCCAGAAAACCGTCGGCGCCAATTTCAACGTCGATCTCAGCGCGGCTGCAGTGCCGCGGAGAGCGGCTGCGATAAATGCGGGTGGCGCCAGTGGAAGTCAGTTGCGCCTTGGCTGAGTATCCAACCGTGATCTTCAGCTGAAGATGATCGGAATCCAAAATCCCCCCGGAAATGTTGTTAAGGTGTGCCAGCGTCTCGCCGGACGCATTTGGAAAGCCCCGCAGCACGCGCCAGGGAACCTCCTGACGGTGGATGCGGAGCGCGGTCGCGCCGCTATCCTCGTTTCTTGAAAAGTCGAGCCAGAGCGAGGCTGTTCGTGTCGATGACATATCAGCTGATGAATAGACGAGTCCCCAGCCGCGGATGAGTCATGGAACCGATTTCAAGGAGCGGGGCAAACGAAGAAATGTGGAGTTCTGCCTCCAAGGCAGAGGCGGCAGCGCAGGCGATTTCAGGTTTCAGATGAAACAGAATGGCTTGTGCCTGGATGTGCCCGAGAGGCATTAGCCGCTGGCAGGCAGAAATCAGGCCGGCAACATTCTGATGAAGAAACGCCGGAACCACATGGCATGAAAGAATCTGCAGACGTCCGGCCATGTATCCGAAGCAGACAGCGTAATGAAGCGGTTGATTCTTCGCCGAAGCAACGTTTGCCACGTCGGCGAAAATGTGATTTCCGAATGCTCGCGTAGCAAGATCGATCAGACGCCGGGCGATGGCTGCGGAGGCCTCGCGCGCTTCGCGGGCAGGCTTGCGCGCGTCGAGGCGCAGGTTAAGCTGCAGCCACTCCAAAAGACTCGCCGTGCCGCTTTGTGCCAGCGCACAACTGCGGGCACAAAAAACAGCTTCCAGGGTACCGGACTCGACTAGCCAATCGCGGAGAAAAGATTCTAAGTTGTCCGGAACCAGCGCGCCGTATTCAACTAGCGATTCCAAGCCAAAGGAATGAGCCATCGCGCCGACCGGAAGCGCGCTATCGGCGAGTTGCAGCAGGTGGAGCAGCGTCACACTCTGCGTCATTCCGATGGAGGGCACGTCGCAGAGAATAAACCATCAGCAGCAGGGACGGGCGATTACAATAACGAATATTCCACATGAAAAATTCATTTATGTCGCGGGCTATCGAGCTCGCCGTCGAAAATGTCAATGCGCGCCGCGGTGGGCCTTTTGCGGCACTAGTGGTCAAAGAAGGCGAGCTTATTGCCGAGGGCACAAACCTGGTGACCTCGGCGATGGACCCCACGGCGCACGCCGAGATCACGGCGATCCGAAATGCCTGCCGCAAACTGAACACCTTTCATTTGACGGGTTGCGAAATCTACACCAGCTGTGAGCCCTGCCCCATGTGCCTGGGTGGCGTGTACTGGTCGCGCGTTGACCGGCTGTATTACGCCGGGACGCGGGAAGATGCCGCCGCCGCCGGTTTCGATGATGCTTTCATTTATGCGCAGATCCAATTGCCGGTAGAACTGCGGTCCATCCCAATGATCGGAATGATGCGGCAGGAATCGCTGGCGGCTTTTCAAAGCTGGCGGAATCTGGCGGCCAAAGTTCCTTATTGATTTTGCCAAAGGGAGCTGCTGCCGACGCTGAGATCTACCAAGCATGGGTGTCATCCCGACCAAGTGATTGGATCGCGTAGCGCGTTCCAATCACGCGTGGAGGGACCTGCTTTTCCGAGAAGCTGGAGCGTGCCCCTGTAGCCGTCCTTTGGCTAAGCTGGCAAGTCGAGGCGCAGCTTCGACGGAGAGCGGACTAGTCTTCCGTCACGCCCCGCGCTCATTGTCATCACGAGCGAGGGAAGCGAGCGAGGGATCTGCAGTTCCAACGTGGGAGAAAGGCAAATCTCTTCCCAGACTTATTCCTGATTCTGGAGGCTAACCGCGCCGCAGCGTCGCTTCGATCAGGCCGTGAGGCTCATCAATCGGGAGGAAGACTTCATTGGGGTTATCCAGCCCGAAGGGTGACAAATCGACCAGCAGGCAGTGGCGGTTGGGCATGGAGAGATGAATCTCCACGATCTCTTTAGCCCGGCTGAGCACCGTTTCCCCGATGGCGTAGAGCGTGTGCTGCACGCCACGGCTGTCGTGACAGGCGAAGACTTCCAATACGGTGTGGCGCACAGTATCCCACAAAGACCCGAAGGAATGACTTCCGGGCTGGTACAGCCACTCCGCCTTCACAATAGTGCCGAACAGACGATCGCGAGTCTCCTTCAGCGTCGTGTATTCATCGTGGATGTAGCCCTCGAAGGCCGAACCGGAGGTTTTGAGGATCTCTAGCTCATCGATACCTGACTTGATTTCCGCGTGCTTGCGATCGGAAGTGACCACCGCTGTGCGTCGTCCTCCTCCGGCTTTGAGGAATGCGTGGTTGTGAGGCCGTCCGTTAACGAGGATTCGTTTCCAGAGATTTTGCCTGACTGCGATTCGCGCGCTAGAGACCTGCGGATTTCGAGTGAGGAAGTGATCGGCGAGGCGCAGCCCAAACTCCTCGATCTCACCCAGTGGCTGCTTGCGCGCGAGAGCATACACCGTGTTCTTCATCGTGTCCGTAGGCAGCACGTCACGATTGTCGCCAGATGCGTAGGCAGCGCTGAATTCTCCAGAAAGGGCGATGTCGATGTTCAGATCCGTTAATTCGTGGTGCGCGCCACGGCGCTCGACCTTAACCAGCCGGACCTGCGATTTGCCATAGGAATTGGCCGCGAGAGCGATCGGCATCAGCTTCCTCGATAGGTGGAGTAGCCGTAAGGGCTGAGCAGCAGTGGCACATGATAGTGCTGATCCGCATTAGCAACGCGGAATTGGATCGAGATCTGTGGGAAGAACTCGGAGACCCCTGAGGTATCAAACTGCAGGCGATACAGGCCGGGTTCCAAAAGCTGCCCGTCAGGCAGAAGGTTGCGGACGCGGCCATCAGCGTCGGTCGTGGCTAAACCTAGCTGCTTCCAATCAGCCGAAGCCGTGACATATTGCGCCAGATGGACGGAAATATTGGGCGCGGGGCGTCCGGCAGCGATGTCCAGCACGTGAGTGGTAATGCGGCTCATTCGCTCAGCAACTTTCTCAGGCGCAGACGGGTGATTCCAAGTTGCTCTTCACCGGCTTGCGTCATCTCTTCGCTGGAGCTGTGTTTGAGCCGCGCTCTCAGCAGGTCCAGTATTTCTTTCGCGGACTTGCCGGTTGCGCAAACGATAAAGATGTGGCCGAATTTTTCTTCGTACTTCCGATTCTCTTCAGCCAGCCCCGCCAGCGTATCCAGGTCGGCTGCTGAGACTGCGGACTGCTCCTGCCGGGACCATTGCCCTCCAGACTGCTGACCGATTTTAGGATGTGCCGCGAACGCCTCCAACCAATCTTGCGGCGAGCACTTTCTCCACACGCGTTCCGCCGATTCCTCGAGCGCCTCCACGCTGTCGTAGGGACGGCCAGCCGCCATGGCTGTCGCCCAGGTTTTCGACCCGCAGCACTGCAAAAAATCGGCAGCCGCTTCGTCTGCCGGCACCGCATTCAGCGCCTTCAGGCTCGCTTCCCTGTGACCGTGTTCGGTGAGATACCCAAACAGCCGCAGCCGGCTCACTCCACCATCAGGGAAAATGTTGAAGCGAACGTAGCGTGCGGGCTGTTCGCGCACTAGCTCCTCATGAAAGATATGCCGCGTGTGTGCCTGCAGCGCCGTCTCGGGCAGCAGTTCGCTCCAGGAATCCCCTTCGATAGACGGACTGATTTCGAGCGAGCAACGATCCGGAAAATTGCCCTTGAAATGGGCGGTGTCGACCTCAACCCGCTCGATGATTCCTTCGGCGGCCAGCTTCAAGATGACCCAATCATGTCCGGGACCGCGCCGTCTGCGCGTTTCCCAGCCGTCACTCATGTCGAGGGCGCGTCCAGGCATGATCAGGTTCTGTGGATGGCCATAGTGCTGATCACTTGAATCCACAACCGTGCCACCGCATTCCGCAGATACCAGGTCTATCTCCGCACTCAAGCGTTGCCAATCTGGAAGGGCTTCACCATACACACGCAAGCGGGCCACTCCGCCATCCGGAAAAATGTTCAGGCGGAGATGAGTAAAGCGTTGCGCGCAACTGATCTGAAACGGATTTTGCTTGTCGCCATGTAAGCGAGAGCTGGGCAGCAGTTCGAGCCAGTCCCGCAGATCTTCACGCCCCGGATTGCCATCCGCAGTGCAGCCTTCCAGAGAACAGCACTCGGGATAATTCCCCGTGAAATGGCTAGTGTCGACCACGATACCGTGAATCACTCCCGGGATGCCAAGCCGGACGATAGCCCAGTCGTGGCCGGGAGTCCGCCTGCGGCGTGATTCCCAACCGTCCATCCACTTCCCGCGATCGGTGTGCTTTCCGGGAATGAAAACGGGGTCAGCATCTTTGATGAGATTTTCCTTGAGAGCAAAGAAATCGTCGCTGGCCGCAATTACGCAGCCGCCCGCCCGTTCGGAGGCGAGGTCCATGAATTTGCTAAAAGGCTTCACAGCCGACCTCGGCGCAACATTTTTCCCTGCGGCCGACCGTTTGGGTCAACCGTCATGCCGCGCAAGTACGTTCTTTTTACCACGCCCGCCAGGCGCATGCCCGCATAAGGCGTAAGCTTGTGGCGATGATACAGCCCGCCCGGATCAACCACGAATTCCGTCTCCGGGTCCCAGACAACCAGGTCAGCATCGTGACCGGAACCAATGACGCCCTTTTTGTTTGCCAGCCCCGCCAGTTTGGCGGGGGCTGCACACATCCATGAAGCCAGATTTTCAATAGTGAATCCGCGGCGGCGGCACTCGCTCCATACTGCGGGAAGAGTGAGCTGCAAAGAAGCGATCCCGCCCCAGGCGCCGAAGAAATCGCCCTCCTCCCGCCGCTTCAGTGTCGGCGGGCTGGGGGAATGATCCGAGACTACCATGTCGATTGCGCCCGATCGCAGGGCTTCCCACAGGCTGTCGCGGTTGGCCGCCTCACGAATGGGAGGAGCGCATTTGAATTCCGTCGCTCCATCTGGAATCTCTTCCGCGTTGAAGACGAGGTAGTGGGGGCAGGTTTCCACTGTGATCGGCAGGCCGCCGGAACGGGCATTTTGCAGCATCGGAACCGCATCGCAGGAAGACAAGTGGACGATGTGCACCTTGCATCCGGTTTCCCTGCTCAGGCGGATCAGCAGATCGATGGCGCGATTTTCCGCGTTCCTGGGCCGGGAGCGCAGATAGTTTCGGTAATGGCGCGCATCGCCAGCCGGCGCTTGCAGTTCAGAGGGCAACTCCGCGTGCACCATCAGCACCGCGCCACACCGTCCTAATTCCAGCATCGCCGAGCGTAAACTGGCCTCGTCTACATGTGGAAATTCCTCGACGCCCGAGGGAACCAGAAAGCATTTAAAGCCGAAGCACCCTTCTTCCCAGAGCGGCCGGATCTGGTCTGCATTTTTGGGGATCACTCCTCCCCAGAAACCGACGTCGATCCAGCACTTCTCTTCCGCGGCCCGAAGTTTGGCGGCATAGGCCTCGCTGGAGGTAGTGCTGGGGATGCTATTGAGAGGCATCTCGACAATGGTGGTGATCCCACCCGCCGCAGCCGCGCGTGTGGCACTCGAGAAGCCTTCCCACTCTGTACGGCCGGGTTCGTTGATATGCACGTGGGTGTCAACTAGGCCGGCCATGATCACGGAATTGCCGAAATCGTCGCTTGCGGTTGATTCGTGGTCGCCGATTTCGGCGATGATTCCGTCCTGAATGTGGATTGACGCGGGCCGGATGCCATCCGGCAGAACCACTCGCCGGCTGCGGACAACGCGATCAGCGGCCATTAAGAAAGTCCTGCAGCAGGTTTTGCGCAATCCGTGTGCGATAGGCTGCGGTGGAACGCATATCGTCGATGGGTGAGATTTCGCCTGCCAGCGTGCCGAGAACATCGCTGTGATCGCGAATGGCGCCCTCGGTCCGAAAACAACGCAAAGGAACCGGAGCCACACTGCCCACGGCTACACGTGCATCTCCAGTTTCGGAGTCCAGCAGAGCGGCGAGGCAGATCTTGGAGATTGCTTGCGCCCGCCGTGTCCCGACCTTGCGGTAATACTGCCGCCAGCGCGAAGTGTCGCGAGCAAGCCGGATGCGGACGAGTAGCTCGTCGGGTTGCAGACGAGTCTGCCTGTAGCCGATGTGGAATTGATGGTGAGGAAGCCAGCGGGAGCCGCGGGCCGAAATCAGCTCGAGCTCGGCTTCGTACACAAGAAGTGCGGGCGGCGTGTCGGCCGCTGGCGAAGCATTCACAATGTTGCCGCCGAGGGTGCCACGATTCTGAGTGGCGATTCCGCCTGTGGTGCGCGCGGCTTCGATCAGCAGCGGAAATTCGCGTTGCAGAATTTCACTGGCCAGAACTTCACTGTAGGTAGTGAGAGCACCGAAAGTTACGAAGTCATTGCCTACGTTGATGCCGCGAAGTTCCGGCAAATTCCAGATGCTCAGGAAACGGCGATGCTCGAGCTTGCCGGCTTCGAGCAACACCATCAGGTCGGTGCCACCCGCGAATGCCTGCCACACGCCGGGCTCCGATGCCAGCAGATCCAAAGCCTGAGCGAGTGACTCCGGAGCCCGCATTTCATAGGCTGGGATGAACGATCTCAAGCGCGCATCCCTTCTTGCCGGCACGCCTTCAAGACCGATTCGAAAATGCGCATATATCCGGTACAGCGGCAGAGGTTGCCCGCCAGGCCGTTTCGGATGTCCGCCTCGCTGGGCGCAGTCGTGTATTGCAGCAGATTCAGCGCTGCCAAAATCATGCCCGGCGTGCAGATGCCGCACTGAGCGCCACCGCATTCGAGAAATGCCTGCTGCACGGCGTGAAGCTGGTCGCCGCTGGCGATTCCCTCAATCGTCGTGATCTGCGACCCATCGGCCTGCAATGCCGGAATCAGGCAGCTATTCACCAGCTTGCCATTCATCATCACGGAGCAGGCGCCGCACTCGCCTTCGCCGCATCCTTCCTTCGTGCCGGTCAGACGAAGCTCTTCGCGCAACACGTCCAGCAGGCGCATCATCGGCCAGGTCTCCACGCTATGAACGGTTCCATTCACCGTCATGGAGATTTTGACCTTAGCCATGAACCATCTCTTCCACTCGTGACATGGCAGCCATAAGAGCTTCGGGAGTGAGGGGAATGGAGTTGAAGCTGATTCCCAGTGCATTTTCAACTGCATTCAAAATCGCGGGCGCAGGGCCATCCATCGGTAGCTCACCAAGTCCTTTGGCGCCCATCGGGCCGTGAGCGTAAGGTTTCTCGATGAAGAAAACACGAATGGGAGGAACGTCGGCCGAAGTCGGAATGATGTAGTTCGTCAGCTGACTGTTCAGCATCCGGCCATCCTGCCATACCACGTTTTCATAAAGCGCGTATCCGATCGCCTGCACCACACCACCTTCAATCTGCCCCTTGGCGAGCACAGGATGAATGATTTTCCCGGCTTCCTGCACAGCAACGAAATCTTCCATGCGGACCTCGAAGGTGCGCGTATCGACACTCACTTCCGCGACATAAACCGCCCAGCCGTACGTGCCATAGGCATCACCCTGATATTTTTCGTCGTCCCAATAGATGCCGTCCGGAGCTTCGTACTGGCTGAATGAGCGGAGAGCACCGTGCTGGCGGACATATGCCCCGCAGGCTTGAGCGAATTGTTCCAGCGTGTAGGGGTCCGGCAGCAAGCCTGACCTTTTCAACGTCTCTCGCAACCTCAATGCGGCCGATTCCACAAGCTTGCCGACGACCATGCAGGTGCGGGAAGCAACGGTTGGCCCGCTGTTAGGTACCCCGGCAGTATCCGGCTGGGGGATTTCAACGTACTCGTAAGGCAGCTGCAATGTTTGCGCCGCGATCTGCGTGAGAATCGTTTTCGTTCCCTGGCCCATCTCGGTGCTGGAAGCAAGAACGTAAACGCGGCCATCCGCGGCTGCTTCCACTCCAACAATCGAAGCCAGGTAGCGTTCGCCCGAGCCGGTGAACCCCGCGCCGTGAAAGAAAGCAGCGAGGCCGATGCCATGCTTCACGGGCGAGCCGCGATTCTCCTCTGTGAAACGCTGTTTTTTGGCTGCATACTGGGACTCGGCAAGAGCTCGCTCGAGTAGCGAGGACATATCCACGTCTTCGCGGATTGCCTGGCCGGTCGCTGTGGTCTCTCCGCGGTGAAGAAAATTACGGCGGCGAATCTCTTCCGGCGAAACTCCAACCGTCGCCGCAATCTTGTCCATGTGGCGCTCCAGGGCGAAGATGCTTTGCGGCGCGCCGAAGCCTCGAAACGCTCCGTGAGGCGGAGCATTGGTGGCGGCTGCCTGGCTGCGTATCCGAACATTGGGACAATAGTAGGGGCCGGCGGCATGAATGGTTCCCCGCGAAAGAACCACCGAAGACAACGTGGCGTAGGCGCCTCCGTCGATCGTGAAATCGATGTCCATGGCCAGCAGTGTGCCGTCACGGCGGACGGCCGTACGATGGCGCGTGCGCGAAGGATGGCGCTTGGTCGTCGCCGCCATATCTTCGGCGCGGTCGTAGATCAGCTTTACCGGTCTGCCGGATTTCCACGCGAGCAGGGCGGTGTGAGCCGCGATCATGGATGGATATTCTTCCTTGCCACCGAAGCCGCCGCCCGTTTCGGTCTGAATAACCCGGACCCTATCGTCTTCGAGACCAATCACGCCCTTCACAGCCTTGTGCACGTAGTAGGGGCATTGCATCGATCCCCAAACTGTTACGCCATCCCCGGGAGACGCAATGGCAATCATGCCGTTGTTCTCGATGTACAGCTGTTCCTGCGCAGCGGTGGAATACTCGCCTTCAACGATGAAGTCTGCAGACTCCCAGACCTCGTCCACATTGCCTTTTTCAACCTGGAATCTCTTAAAGACATTGTCTGCACCCCAGATCACGTTTTGTCGCGCAAGCGATGCTTCCAGGGTGAAGATCGGTGTCAGAGGCTCAATTTCGATTGTCACTGCGCGGCGAGCTTCCTCGAGCAGGTAGCGGTCGGGATGAGCCAGAAGCAGAATCGGTTCCTCCGGATGATTCACCACCGACTCGGCGAGGCAAGGCTGATCGTTGAGGATTAATGCAATGCAGTTGACGCCGGGGATGTCGCTGGCGCGGACAATCGTGAATTCCGGCCAGGGGACTCCCTCGCCGAAATGAACGGCTGTGATGCGGCCGCGGGCGGCGGGAGAACGCACCGTGGCGCCGTAGATCATTCCGGGGAATTGCAGATCGTCAACGTATTGCGCCCGCCCCGTGATTTTGTCGCGTCCCTCTTTGCGCGGAACGGCGGTCCCCACCACCTGTGGCATGTTCGGAAAAGGATAGCAAGGAAGAGCAGGATGATCTCCGCCTATTTCGCGGGAAGTGTCTGGTGCCCCAGGTTCGCGCCGTGCAGGTCGGCGCTAACCTGCGTGGCTAGGCGTATCAAACACCGGGGTGCTGTTACGAGAAGAGCAGGCCAGCCATGCGGGTTTGATTGCACGTGGGGCAAGCCGGCCTGCTCGGCCAGAGCGATCTCATACGCGGAAGCTATTAAGCCATCTCATAAATCGGTTTTGAAAGGGCGGCTTCAGCCGCGCCGTCCAGAGCCTCATAAATCCTGGGCTTTACCCCTGAGGGACCGGACGTTACCCCCTCAGTTCATTGTGAGACAGCTTCTCAGGACTGAGGGCCGCCCATGTTGCCGCGCCGCTGCTGCATCTCCTGTTGCCGCTTCTGCAGGTAGTCGTCGTATTTCTTTTTCTGATCGTCGTTCAGCAGATCGCGGATCTTTCCGGTCGAACTCTGATGGATGTCCTTCATCTTCGCCATCTTGTCTTCCCGGGAAGCGGAAGTATCCTGCATGGTCTGTTGCATTTGAGTGCGCTGGTCCTGAAGAATGCTGCGCACTTTTGTCTGCTGATCGTCGCTCAGACTCAATTCCTGAGTAAGGTTCTTAACCTGGTCGTCGACGCTGGGCATCTGTCGCCCACCGAATCCATGGCGTCCTCCACCCTGGCCCGTTCCGCCATATTGAGCAACTGCCACGATCGAGATGGTCAGCGCTGCGATCAGGCCTGTGAACCGTAATGACTTCATCTTGGGAATCTCCTCGGATCTTTCGAAGCGTTAGAGGCGAAAAAGGGGTACGGCCGGAATGCTATTCCGGCCTGCAGTCCCCATGCTTAGTTTTGGACCTGCGGATTGCTGGCCGGGCCCGGGCCTCCGCCAAAGTGGGGCGGACCGCCAAAACCGAAATGATGCTGGCTGTGCATTTGACTGAGCTTCGTCTGTTGATCCGTATTGAGGACCTGATAGAACGCCGCCTGCGCCTTGGCGTGAGCCGAAGTAAGCTGGGCCGTCAGGTTGCCAATTGTGGTGGAAGCCTGCTCGATTCCCGCGCTGTCATTGTTCTTAATGGCAGTATCGAGATTCTGGTGCGCGGTCTTCAGGCTGTCGTGCAGGGCCGACTGGTTATTCGCATCACTAGTGAAAATCGTGGTGGCCTGACTCTGCTGTGCGGGCGTCAGCGACAGAGCGGTGGTAAGGAAACTCACATGATGCTGCACTCGTGTTGCGGGATCGGGTGGCGTTGGATTCTGGGCGAATAGCAGAGATGCGGTTAGAAGGCATGTAAACAGCAGAACACTGATTGTTTTTTTCATTGTCGAGTCTCTCCGGCAATAGGAACACAAGTATTGACGTGAACGTTCTCGCCCTGCTGTTAATCATTTGTAAAAAATGCGGGAATCGCGTCCAGTTTGTCCCTGCCGGCTCACACCGGTTCAAACTGAGCTTAAATCGCGGCTTTACAGAGATTTTACCCCGCGCCCGGCGCCGATGTTATTTGATAACAGGTATCGTCAAGCGAGATTTTCCAGTCCCTGGTTCGTGCGCCGAGGAGTTATGGATTACGACATTTTGCTGCATCTGTTGGCTGCAGGGTTGGTGCTCAGCGGTTGGATACTGCTAATCGCCTTCTGGCTGCAATTTCGGAGCGACACGCGAGCACACGCTATCTACGAGCGCGAAAAATCTGAGGCTGAGAACGGCCGCATGCCGACCGCCCGCAATTGGACCGCTGCATCCGTCAAGAAGCGCCGGGATCCCCAGGCTCGCGATCCACGCCTGGCGCAGAAACTGCCGGTTTGATCGAAAAATGATATGGGCAGGCGTCAGCAGTTTACGCAGACTTTACACCGCTTGCAGTCAGGCCGTGCTTCAATACTCACGTTATAGCGACACTTCGAAACTACGCCCCATCGGCGGGGACGAGCCTGCTTTCTCCTCCAACTCTCCCCGCCGAATATTTTTGGCCGAACAGAATTTTGAAATCCCGAACAAGGCGGTTTTGCAGCTCCAACGGCTGAATTTTGCGAGGAGTCTGCTGGCGAATCCAGGTGGCGCACGCCGCGCCTATTCTTCGCGAAGCGGACCTTTGAAGAAGCAGCTCGACACCGTGGGCCGTTCCGAGGGACTTGTGGCCTGGCGCTTTCCGGCAGTTTTTGCCCGGGCGGTTGCATCAGGATCGGACAGCAAGATGGCGAGAAACTGGGCAAATTCTTGGGTCATACGAATCCTTTCGTCCTACATACTAGACGGATCATCCGGAAAAGAGTTACTGCTGGCTGTAAAGGGATTGCAAAATAATTGTCACGTGCGCAGTCTTGCGCTTCGAACCAGGACGCGAAGATTGCAGCAAAACAACTTAGAGCGCATCATCTAGTAAGCACTCATGAAATCCTCCGCTAAGGAAAGACTGCTATCGCTGGCCGTGGTGCTGGGCCTGGCAGGAGTGTTGATTACTCTTGGCGTCCTGCAGTATCGCTGGAGCCGCGAGGTCAGCGACGCCACCAGCACGCGGATGGAGGCGAGCCTCCAGACCTCAATGATGGGCGTGCGCCAGGACCTCTATCGCGAGCTCGCGAGCATCTGCCTGGTGTTTCAGAGCGATCCAGAGGCGCCTGCCGATAAGGATCACAAGAAGTATGTCCAGCGCTACCAGGAGTGGGCGAGAACCGCTGCTCATCCTGACCTGGTAAGTAATGTGTTCATCTGGGAAACAGGCGCAGGGAAATCTCCCCGCCTGCTGCGCTTGAACGGGAGCGAAGGGGAGTTCGAGGCGGCGGAGTGGCCCGCCAATTTTCAGGCTGTGCACGACCGGCTGCAAGCCACATCCTTGGACATGATCGTAGCAGCCCTGGCCAGGCTGGGACTGAAGCAGCGTCCGCGCGGGCTCAACGAACCTCCCCCCGCTCTCGAACGCGGGCGCGACAATCAACGCTCGGCTAGTGGTCCGGTATTCCCCTGGCGGATCGATCAGAATATCCCGCTTCTGGTTCACGCCAATATTCAACGGAATTCCTCGGCTGAGCATGCCCAACCGACGGTGGACTGGTTTTTGATTGAACTGGATTCCAATGTTCTGCAGTCACATGTCATGCCCGAGCTGGCGGAAAGATATTTTGGAGGACCTGAGGGTCTGACATATGAAGTAGCTCTGGTCGGTGGCGCGGCGGAGCCGCGCGTGATTTACACCTCCGATCGCGGCTTCGGTACCCAGGATCCACGCAGCACAGAGGCGTTCATCAACGTGTTTGGTCCGCCGCACGGTCCTCCGCAGGATAGCGCCGCCAAGACAACGACAGGCTTGCATGCCGACAGCGGCCTGGGAGGACTCCGGATGCACGACTGGCGCGGCCCTCCGGCGCCGGTGCGAGTGGAACCAATTCGCTACAGCGCGAACGACCGTGATTGGCAATTGCTGGCGAAGCATCGCAAAGGCTCACTGGAAGCGGTCGTCGCGGCCACCCGGCGCAGGAATCTGACTATCAGCTTTGGTGTGTTATTGCTGCTCGCAGCCAGTATGGCCATGGTGATCATTACCAGTTTGCGGGCGCAGAGACTGGCGAAGTTGCAGATGGACTTTGTGGCTGCCGTTTCTCATGAGTTGCGTACCCCCCTCGCTGTGATCAGCTCGGCTGCCGACAATCTGGCCGATGGCGTGGTAGAGAGTAAACCTCAGCTTACGCAGTACGGTTCGGTTATCAAAAAGCAGGCTCGACAGCTGACTGATCTGGTGGAGCAGATCCTCCTATTCGCAGCTGCGCGCGAGGAGCGGCCACGGTTTACCTTGCGACCCCTGCAAGTTTCCGAGATCGTGGATTTGGCAATCAACCATACAGCCGAGCTTATCCATGCCGCACAATTCACCGTCGAAAAAGATATTCCGGCGAATCTTCCTGCGGTGATGGGCGACTTGCCCGCATTGTCCCGATGCCTGCAAAATTTGATTACCAACGCGGTGAAATACGGCGGCGACCAGCGATGGATTGGAATCCGCGCCCGGGCCAGCGAGGATGACGGTAGATCCGCTGAGATTCAGATCACGGTGCAGGACAAGGGCGTGGGTATCGCGACCTCAGATTTGCCGCACATTTTCGAGCCTTTTTACCGCAGCCCATCAGTCGCCGCAGCCCAGATTCATGGCACCGGCCTGGGGCTGCCACTGGCCAAGAGCATCGCTGAGGCCATGGGAGGCCAGCTGAGTGTTCGTAGCTCGCCTGGAGCAGGAAGTTCGTTCACCCTTCATCTCCCGCTTCCTAAAGAAGTGCTGGCCGACGCCAGGACGGAACTCGGAGTCGCACCCCATCCTAAGCTGTCATAATTCCGGAATGCGCGAAAGAATTCTTCTGGTTGAAGACGAAGAAGCTCTCTGCATGACCCTCAGCGATCGGCTGAAGCGAGAGGGATACGTTGTCGATTGCGCCCGTGACGGGGAAGCAGGATACGACCGCGCCACCCGGACACCCTTCGATCTGATCATCCTGGATGTCATGCTGCCGCGCAAGAACGGCTTCGACATTTGCCGTGACATCCGCAAGGCCGGGCTGATCACGCCCATCCTGATGCTGACCGCGCGCAGTCAGACGTTGGACAAAGTGGTAGGTCTGAAAATTGGCGCCGATGACTACGTGACCAAACCCTTCGACATGCTGGAGGTGATGGCCCGAATCGAGGCGCTCCTACGGCGTGCTCCCAGCCGCCCTCTGGCTCATGCCGCAGTGCACCAGGTCGGCTCGATTCGCGTCGATCTGCGAGGAACAGAAGTCACACGCGATGGAAAAGTCGTGGCGCTTTCCGCCCGCGAATTTCAGCTGCTGCGCTACTTCCTCGAACACCGCGGCACTACCCTGTCGCGTGCGGAAATCTTGAAAGAGGTTTGGGGTTACAGCGTCGACACATTTACGCGCACCGTGGATGTCCACGTGGCGAGCCTCCGCCAGAAATTGGAAGATGATCCCAAGCAACCCCAATTGATCTTGACGGTACAGGGCCTGGGATATAAGTTCGCGCCCTCTGAGCCAGGCTACTAGAAGAAATTAGAAGTCAGAGCTTAGAGCTTCAACGTTAGAGGCGCTCTCGTCCTGAGCAAGAGCTGCAGAAGTGTTTGACTTTACCAAGTCTTTACGCCAAAGGTGGCGTCACGCCGTTCTATATAGTAGGCGGCACTTTCAAATGCAACTTGCTCTGCCGCGGTTTTCCTGGTTAATGCCAACGTCCCGGAGATAGTCTTCCAGCCGGGAAGCAAATGTTTCACGTACCGGTAACCCTAAAGGAGTTGAGGCGATGTTTTGGGGATTACTTGTCATGCTCATCGTACTCGGCCTGACACTTTCGGCTTTCCAGGTGTGGCAAGGTTTCCAGGCGCTTAATGGCAAATTCAAGGAGTAGCCAATGAATTCCGCAAGACAATGGCTGAAAGTGACGGCATGGTGTGCGCTTGCATGCGGGGGCGTGCTCCCGGTCCACGCACAGGACAGGCAGACACCGGCTGAGACCCATTCGCAGCTGGCGGAGGCGGCGGTACCGGATATTCCCACGACTCCCGCGGCTGCGCGCTCCGCTGGTCTGCTGCACCAATTCAGCGAGTCCCTGCAGCAGCTGGCAGACAAGATTTCGCCTGCGGTGGTGCAGGTCATGGTGACCGGATATGGTCCTGCCGAGGATCATGATCGAGCCGATACGGCTCTGATCCGGCGCCAGCACACCATCGGTTCGGGAGTGATTGTCGACCCCAATGGCTACATCATCACCAACGCGCACGTGATCGAAGGAGCCGAGCGGATTCGTGTGATCTTTCCGAATGTGCCGTCAGGTACGAGTAACCAGGACACGACGCAAGTCCTGCGCCCCACCACGGCAACCGTGGTCGGCGTTCACCAGCAGACCGACTTGGCTCTTCTGAAAGTGGATGCCAAGGGTCTGGCATCGCTGGACCTGAACAACTATCGCAACGTGCATCAGGGAGAAATCGTGGTGGCGCTGGGCAGCCCGCAGGGCCTGGAAAACACGATGACCCTGGGAATCGTGAGCGCAGCCTCGCGCCAGCCTGATCCCGACAGTCCCATGGCGTACATCCAAACCGATGCCCCTATCAATCGGGGCAACAGTGGAGGGCCACTCATTGACGCCGATGGATATCTGGTCGGAATCAATACCTTCATCCTGACGGAAAGCGGCGGAAGCGAAGGTCTGGGATTCGCGGTTCCGGCCAGCGTTGTCAACTTCGTGTACCGCGAACTTCGCGAGCGCGGACACGTACATCATGGGGAGATTGGCGCGATCGCACAGACCATCACACCCGTGCTGGCTGCGGGGCTGGGACTGCCGCGGGATCAAGGAGTGATTGTCTCCGACGTGTTTCCCGGCTCGTCGGCGGAAGCTTCGGGTTTGAAGATTCGCGACATCATTCTCAAACTCGATGGCGCTCCAGTAGGCGGCCTGCCCACGTTCCAATCTGCGCTCTACATGCACGCGCCGGGCGACAATCTCCGCCTCGAAGTGTTGCGGGGCAGTCAGAAGATCGATCTGAACATTCCAGTCAAGCAAGTGCACGACGATGCAGACCGTTTGGCAGATGTGGCCGATCCGGGAAAGAATCTGATTTCCAAGCTGGGCATTATCGGCTCAAATTTGGATCCTGCGGTCGCCAACCTGCTAGACGATCCTCGTGCGAAGACAGGCGTGGTAGTAGCTGCGCGTGTTCGCGATCCCCTGGAAGTGGATACCGGGCTGGTGGCGGGAGACATTATTCATGCCGTGAATCAGACGGGGGTGGCGAGCGTCGCCGAGCTTCGCAGCGCGCTGGAAAAAGTGAAACCGGGGGATCCGCTGGTCCTGCAGATCGAGCACCGGGGCAAGCTAAGTTATGTCGCCTGCGAAATGGAATAAAACCCGAACAAAAGTCATGAAACATTTTCTGTGTGAGATGCGTCTATTAGTTGAGAGCAACACGGATAGGTTTACCGGCTGAGAGTTGATTGCCCCGGTTCGGTTGGACGGGCCCTGAAGAAGAGTAGGTTTCATAAACGAGGGAGCGGGTACGCAATCCTTATTCATACCCCCGTATCCCTCGTGTATTTTTTCCCCTGAAAATTTCGCAGAACAGGCTTGCGGCATTTCCCGCTTACAGGCTACCTTTTTCCCTCTTTTCCCTTCTGGAGGGCGCATTGAAAAGATTTCTGTCATGTTTTCTAGGATTAGTGCTGTTTGCCTGCGTTGCTTCGGCGCAACAGGCGGGCATGGCGCCGGCGATCGCGCCGAACGAGAACCTGATTATTCAGAATATTCCTGCAGTGCCATCCGCGCTCGCCGAGCGCGCGAATCGCTACACCGAGTTCCGCACCGCCACCCTTTTTGGCTGGCACCCACAAAGGCGCGAAATCCTGATTGGCACACGCTTCGCCGACACCGTGCAGCTCCACCGGGTTAATACGCCGGGCGGAGCCCGCACCCAGCTTACGTTTTTTCCGGACCGGATTAGCGACGCCTCCTACCGCCCTCACCTGGGCAATTACTTTGTGTTCCTGAAAGACGTGGGCGGTGGCGAGTGGTTCCAGATCTACCGGGATGACGTTGACTCGGGCAACATCACTCTGCTCACCGATGGCAAATCGCGCAACCTCGGCATCGTCTGGTCGAACAAAGGCGATCGCATCGCCTACTCTTCGACCCGCCGCAATGGAACAGACCTGGACTTTTACGTAATGGACCCCAGTGACAAGTCGACGGACAGGCTCATGGCACAGAACCAGGGAGGAGGCTGGCAAGTCGCCGATTGGTCGCCCGATGAGCGGACCCTGTTGGCAGTCGAAGAAATCTCCATCAACGAAAGCTATCTCTGGCTTGTGGATGTCGCCAGCGGCAACAAAACTCTGATCACACCCAAGGGTGGCGAAAAGGTTGCTTATGCGCCCATTGGTTTCAGCGCAGACGGCAAAGGAATTTATCTGACCAGTGATCGTGACAATGAATTCCCGCGCATCGCATTGATCGATCTGGCCACCAAGCAGCCCAAGTACCTGACACAGTATTCATGGGACATCGAGGGCGCCAGTCTCTCCTGGAATCGCAAGCTGATTGCCTTCGCGGTCAACGAGAACGGATTGAGCACACTGCATGTTCTGGATCTCTCCAGCAACCAGGAGCGGCCGCTGCCCAAAACACCGACCGGGACCATCAGTGCAGTCAGTTGGCACGAAAACAATCGCGAACTAGGCTTTGCCCTGAACTCGGCTCGTTCGCCGCTGGATGTCTATTCCATCGACATCCTTAGCGGCAAGCTCGAGCGCTGGACAAGAAGCGAAACCGGAGGTCTCAATGCAGAGGCTTTCGTAGAACCCAAGCTGGTGAAATGGAAATCCTTCGATGACCGCGAAATTTCCGGCTGGCTCTATACGCCGGCAGCCGACAAATTTCCCGGTAAGCGGCCTGTAATCGTCAACATTCACGGTGGGCCGGAAAGCCAGGCGCGTCCCGGGTATCTAGGCCGAAATAACTATTTCATTAATGAGATGGGGATCGCCATTTTGTTCCCCAACGTCCGCGGATCAAGCGGCTACGGCAAGACTTTTGTCGCCATGGACAACGGCTTCAAACGGGAGGATTCCTACAAGGACATTGAGAGCCTGCTCAACTGGATCAAGCAACAACCCAACCTGGATGGAGACAAGATTCTCGTCACCGGAGGCAGCTATGGCGGACACATGACTCTTGCCACGGCTACCCGCTACAACGACATGATCTGCTGTTCTATCGACGTGGTGGGCATGTCAAATCTGGTGACTTTCCTCGAGCATACGGAGTCTTACCGCCGTGATCTGCGGCGGGTGGAATATGGGGATGAGCGCAATCCCCAAATGCGCACCTATCTCGAGAGCATAGCCCCCATGAATCACGTCAAAAACGTGACCCGGCCCATGTTCGTGGTGGCCGGCGCCAACGACCCACGTGTCCCCAAGAGCGAAGCCGACCAGATGGTCGCAGCGCTCGAGCAGCAGGGCACCCCAGTATGGTATCTGGTGGGTAAAGATGAAGGTCATGGCTTTGCCAAGAAGAAAAACGCCGATTTCCAGTTCTACGCCACGATCCTATTTATTGAGAAATATCTGCTGGGGAAGAACCAGGAGAAGACAGGAGACTAGAGTCTGCTGATCGCGGGCGCCAACCCCAGTGATTTTCCGGATTCGAGGACAAACAATGCTCATTTCCTAGGCTTTGGCGGCGGGTGATATGATGCCGGGCCAGCAGGCGCAAGCTGCAACTTCAGCAGAGACTGGGGCACTACGCCAAATGCCAATTGCCAATGTCGGAACCGCAGCGCCAACCGTAGAGAAGGGGCCCGCCAAGTACAACCTGGCACTAATCGTGGTGACCAGCCTGTTTTTCATGTGGGGCTTTGTCACCGTCCTGAATGACGTGCTCGTCCCCCACCTGAAGTCGATTTTCGATCTCAACTACTTTCAGTCGATGCTGATCCAGTTTTCCTTCTTTTCGGCGTATTTCATCTTTTCCATTCCTTCCAGCCGGATGATCGATTGGATTGGCTACAAGTGGTCGATGGTGGTGGGCATCGTGGTCCTTGGAATCGGCGCATTCTTGTTTATCCCGGCGGCCAGCGTGCCTTCTTATCCGTTGTTTCTGGCGGCGTTCATGGTTCTGGCCGCGGGCATCACTTTGCTGCAGGTGGCGGCGAACCCGTACGTGGCAGTGCTGGGGCCCCCGGAAACAGCCTCGGCGCGCCTGAACCTGTCACAAGCTTTCAACTCCCTGGGCACGACCATCGGGCCAGCGCTGGGCGGGGCTCTCATCCTGAACGCCGCGCCCAAGAGCATGGAAGCGGTGCGCCAGATGTCCGAGAGTGCGCGGCGGGCTTACCAAATCGAAGTGGCTTCATCTGTCAAGATGCCCTACCTGGCGATTGGATTGGCGCTGATGGCATTGGCTGTCGTCATCGGGCTGTTCAAGCTGCCGCCGATGCCGCAAGCCGAGCGCCACGGCGAGAAAAAAGGAGAGAAGCATAGTGTGTGGAAGTACCGCCACCTGGTCCTGGGAGCGGTGGCCATTTTTGTTTACGTAGGCGCGGAGGTCTCCATTGGCAGCTTCCTGATCAACTATCTCAGTCAAAGCTACATCGGGAATATCAGCCAATTAGAAGCAGCGCGGTACGTTTCTTACTACTGGGGCGGAGCGATGATTGGGCGGTTTATCGGCTCAGCCCTCCTTCACGGCGTGAGAACTATTCACATGGCAATCTGCGCGGTGATATCGGGGGCGCTGCTCGGCCTCTCGTACATGGAAAGCGCATTTCAAGGTATTCCCTTTTTCGAGCACGCCTTCCGCTGGCTGGTTCAGGGACGCCCCCTCGTGGCGCTGTGCACAGCTATCTTTGTGGTTCTGCTGCTGGCCTCACTCGTAAAGGGCGGGCGCGTTGCTATGAAGACCGGACACCTTCTGGGGCTGTGCGCCACCTGCACCACCGTATTAGTGATCACTTCCATGAGTACGACAGGTCCGGTAGCGATGTGGAGCATTATTCTCGTCGGATTGTTCAACTCGATCATGTTCCCCAGCATCTTCACGCTGGGAATCGCAGAGTTGGGCCCGCTCACCGGAGACGGCTCCGGTTTACTCATCATGGCGATTGTCGGAGGCGCTCTTATCCCCGTAGCTCAAGGCGCCGTCGCCGATCGTATCGGAATTCACCATGCCTTTTTCCTGCCCGCGATTTGCTATTGCTACATCGTTTATTACGCCTTGAAGGGCTCCAAGCCGACGGAGTTGGCCTGACGCGCGAATCGTCGAAGCGCGTTGCCGTCCTTTCGGGCCCCCTTTACCCCGCCCCGGATGCGAGACAAGTGCTGTTCATCGCGGCTGATTTGCGCGATACAGTGAATGCTGTAGCGCGCTGACGCTCCCGCAGAGCAAGTCTCCTTCACTTGGGTGTGACAGAAGGCCACGAGACAACGGTCAGGGCCGGATTGCATCCAACTCGCCACCAGTTAGCCTCAGATTCTAGGTGGAGGTTCACGGATGAAGAAAATGATGTTCCTCTTGATGTTGCTGCTCTGCGTGAGCTGGGCAGTCGCACAAACCGGTTCCAGCCAATCTCCTTCGACTGCCGGAAGTTCGGGGAGTTCGGGAAGCGAGCAGACGGTTAAGGGCTGCCTGAGCGGGTCGAGCGGGAATTACATGCTTACCGACAGTAGCGGCAATAGCTGGCAGCTTTCCGGCGACACATCCAAACTCGCCGATCATGTGGGGCACGAGATTGAGGTCAAGGGTTCTACCACTTCAGCCTCGAGTACCACTAGCAGTGGAGCTAGCGGAAGCGCGGGCATGTCCGGGCAATCCAGCAGCTCCGCACAAAAGACACTCAATGTGAGCTCCGTGAAGCACATCTCCAAGACGTGCACGAGCGGCGCTTCACGCTAAACCTTACATTTTCGTCAGTTCATTGTCCAAAGCCCGAAGCCCAGCAAACCAGCTGGGCTTCTTTGTTTCCAACAGAGCTAACGAACGCTGAATGAAATTCAGCGATGGCTGAGCCGCAGGCTTTCCCAGCTGCCGTCTATAGTCCAGCCGCCATCGACCACGAGTGAATGCCCGTTGACGAAACTGCTCTGTGCCGGATCAGCCAGGAACACGATAGCTCGCGCAATGTCTTCAGGCATGGCAAAGCGGCCCATAGGGTTGCGCCCGGTGATATCAGCGTCGGTGTAGGTACCCCGAGCCTGGTCAGCACTATCCATTGCGGTCTTCACCCAGCCGGGACAAACCGCATTGCATCGTACTCCTCGCCCTCCCCACTCCGCGGCAAGCGTTCGCGTCAGCCCGATCAGGCCATGCTTCGAAGCGTTGTACGCCGCGCGGTCACTGACACCGGCCAGGCCTGCTATTGATGCCACGTTGATAATGCTGCCTGAGCCGGCCTCCAGCATCATCGTTCCAAACGCTTTGCAAAGGAGAAACGGTGCCACGAGATTCACCTCGAGCACGCGCCGAAAATCGCTAAGGCCGGTTTCTTCCGCCGGCGAAATGAAACTGATGCCCGCATTGTTTACCAGCACATCGATCTTGTTCCAACGTGCTTTCACCTCGTTAGCAAATCGCATTACGACTTCTTCGTCTGCGATGTTGCCGACGAATTCCAAGGCCTCAGCCCCCAGACTGCGGACCGCGGCCAGCGATTCGGCGGGCGGTCGCAGATCGTTGAGAGCGAGCGAATACCCAGCACGCGCGAGTGCTTCCGCCGTACAGCGTCCTATCCCTTGCGCTGCTCCGGTAACCGCTGCTACAGGCAAGCTTCTACCCTGCGCTTCTGCCCCGTTGTTCGACCTTAGCCCAGGTGTCTTTGAGCGCTACGGTGCGGTTGAATACCAGCTTCCCTTCGCGGGAATCGGGATCGACACAGAAGTATCCCAGGCGCTCGAATTGATATCGGACGCCAACCGCAGCCCCGCTAAGTGACGGCTCCATCTTGCAGCTGCGGACGACGTCCAGCGAGTTGGCATTCAGATTGGCGGTGAAATCCTGCCCCTCTTCAGTTTCGCTCGGATTGGGCTTGCTGAAGAGCTTGTCATACAGGCGCACTTCTCCTTCCACCGCGTGTGCGGCCGAGACCCAATGAATCGTAGCCTTCACTTTTCGCCCATCCGCAGCATTGCCGCCACGAGTTGCAGGATCATACGTGCAGTGAACCTCGACGATCTCGCCGGTTCGGTCATCCTTCACGACTCCCGTGCCGGTAATGAAGTAGCCGTAACGCAGGCGAACCTCCTTTCCCGGGGAAAGTCGATAGTAGTGTTTGGGAGGAACCTCGCGAAAATCATCCTGCTCGATGTACAGCACCCGCGAGAACGGCACTTTGCGCGCGCCGGCCGAGGGATCCTCAGGATTGTTTACGGCATCCATTTGCTCGACCTGCCCCTCGGGGTAGTTATCGATGACGACCTTCAGCGGCTTCAGCACCGCCATCACGCGAGGGGCGTGCAGGTTGAGGTCCTCGCGCACGAAGTGCTCCAGCATGGCGAAATCTACCACGCCATTGGTGCGCGAGACGCCCGCAGCGGTAACGAAGTTGCGAATTGCTTCCGGCGGATAACCACGTCGGCGGATACCGGAGAGCGTAGGCATGCGCGGGTCATCCCACCCGTTGACATGGCCTTCCTGGACCAACTGCAGCAGCTTACGCTTGCTCAGTAGCGTATAAGTCAAATTCAGGCGGTCGAACTCGATCTGTTGCGACGGAAAGATCCCCAACTCGCGGATGAACCATTCATACAGCGGACGGTGATCAGCAAATTCCAGCGTGCACATGGAATGGGTGACGCGCTCGATGGAATCTGACTGCCCGTGCGCGTAGTCGTACATCGGATAAATGCACCATTCATTGCCCGTGCGATGATGCTCGGAGTGCAGGATCCGGTAGAGCACGGGATCGCGCAGGTTCAGGTTCGGCGACGCCATATCGATTTTGGCCCGCAGTGTTCGCGAGCCGTCTGGAAACTCGCCGTTGCGCATGCGCTCGAATAGCTCGAGGTTCTCTTCGATCGTACGGTTGCGATACGGCGATTCTTTTCCCCGCTGGGTTAGAGTGCCGCGGTATTCGCGCACTTCGTCGGCCGCTAGGTCGTCCACGTACGCCTTCCCGGCCTTGATCAACTGAACCGCCCACTCGTAGAGTTGATCGAAATAATCGGAGGCGTAATACAGGCCCTCCCACTCGAAGCCGAGCCACCTGACGTCCTCCATAATGGACTCGACGTACTCGGTCTCTTCTTTCTCGGGATTGGTGTCGTCAAAGCGCAGGTTAGTGCGGCCGCCGAATTCGTCGGCTAAGCCGAAGTCGATGCAGATGGCTTTGGCATGACCAATGTGCAGATAGCCATTCGGCTCCGGAGGAAATCGAGTCTGCACGCTCTTGTACTTGCCGGCCTTAAGGTCCTCGATAATTTTGTCGCGCAGAAAGTTAGACGGGCGAGACTCAGCCGGGGCACTGGCTGCAGCGGTCTCAGGATTGATTGTGCTCATGGTTTTGTTAAAAGCTTCTCAATCCAGTTTACCTGAGATGAGGATGGTTGCAGGTTAGACAAGCTTGTCTTGTCCGGGCCTTGGGGCTCCCCGCCGACTTCGACTTTCTTAAGTGCAGCCTGCTTCGATCGAGCGCTATTCCTACGCACTGCCCGGGAAAATATCGTAAGCGTAGTCGTGCGCGGCCAGAGCAGCCCTGTCCATCTTGCCCGCATTGACTCGCTTCACGACTTCCTCGCGTGAGAGATCAAATAAAGCATCCAGAAGCTGCGCACGCAGGCGATCGTTGGCCTGGCCGACCACGAACAATACGCGCGCGCTGTGCTGGATGTAGCGCGGCGAAAGCAATTGCCGCTTCAACAGCTCCATGATTACCGGCGCCTTGCTGCGATCAAACCGACCGGGATCGCTGTGGCGGTCCTGTTCGGCGAAGAACGCGTTCGTCCACTGGTTGTGGAGATCCCATACTCTGTTGAACAGGTCAGGGGTGAAGCGGGTGCCGGCCTTCACCGGGTACGAGTCTACTGCCGGAACCACGCCATCCTCAGTAAGCTCGGGCGCCTTGATGTAGCCGTCTTTGGTAATGACTGCCTGGTGATGGGCAAGGCTCCACAGCCACGAAACATAAATCCGATAGGTGGCCAGGTCGTTCATGAAGCGCAGCTTGAGCTCGTAATCGTCGATGGCGGCGGCAAAGTTGCCGTTCAGGATCTGGTAGCCGTAGTTCGCCGCCATGTAGAACGAGTGCTGAATGTGCTCGATCGTGACCTCGCCTTTGGGCACACCGTATACCCCATCCCAGCGTTCCTGGCTCAAGATTTTCTCCGGCGTGTCCAGCATTTCTTTGGCGATGACTGATGGTGTGATCTTGCCCTGGGCGTTCAGCAGCCCGCGCGCCTGGAACAAGCTGCGCTCGGAGTCAGTCAGGCCGCTGGCGACAGTGGGCAGCGGCTTGCCATTTACCTCCACTATCTCCTGCGGGGCCTCGACAACCGACTGCAGTTTTTCAATCGCAATGCGCAGCGGCGCATTCCCCGCCTCCACGTAAGCCGGTTCCGGACTGGCGACCCAGCTCTGACGATACGCGTCGTACAGCTTGCCTTTCACCCGGCCTGCGAGAATCTCTTCCAGGCTGGGCGGCTGGGGTAGCGGCCCTTCGGGCACAAACATGAGCCCCAGTATGCGCTCGCGCAGCTTGTCGATCGCCATGGCACGAAGCGCCAGAGGGTTGTAGCGCGAACGGCCATAGGGATCACTGGGTTGATAGATCATCACCGCAGCCATGCCGCCAATGGGCGCCGAATTGCGCAGCTCGCCATTCTTCATGCCCGCCATGAGCATCACCAGCGCGTTGTAGCGCTGATAGGCAATCATGTTCGGAGTGGCCATGCCAACTGTCTGCGGATCGGGGAAGATACCCTTAGGATCGTCTTTCCAGATCTCGATCAGGCTGCCCAGATAGTCCCAGCGTCCGACGTTCGTTCCCAGCAATCGGCGGCGCAGCACCCACGCGATGGCGGGAAGGAAGCGGCCGGCATTGCCCTCCTCATACAGCATCTTGATCTTGAAAGTGCCGGCCGACACACCGATCATGTCCTCCACGCGCGCCAGCAGCTTTTCGAATATGAGCGCTTCCTGCGGCGTCTGAATTTTCGGAATGTAAAAATACACGCCGGTGCCGAGCTTCTTGAGCGCGTCGTAGTTGTTCAGGACCCACAGCAGGACCACAGGAATCAGCCCCGGCGCAGGCCTTCCACCTACTATCACATGATCGTAGAGCACGTGGATACTGGGTGGCCGGACGAGCCGCGTAGGCCACTTCGAGGTCGGATTGTTGATTAGATATTTGCGCGTCTTGCCCTTCTTCAGCACTTCGTAGGCGCGGCCGGTCCAGCGGCCCTCGAAAATTTCTTTGGCGTTTTGCATCGCCGCGAAGACTCCCACTGGCTCGTTACTGGAGGTGCCGTCGGGCTGGAAGTGCGGCGGCGAAGCGTCCTCAAAATCCGGCATGTTCATGGGCGCCGAACTGTTCAGGGCATTGAACGCCATGTCCAGCGGATGCCACGGCCCGGTCAGCTCCAGGCCGGGATTGTCGAGCGGGTGAACATCTTTCGGGATGGGCACCTGATCGTTGAGCCGCCAGCGCCATTCGCTTTCGCGGCCGACAAAATTGTCGATCATGCCCTGAACGATCTGACGATAAGACCAGGATTTCCCGCTCACGGGATCTTCAAATTTTTCCTCCCACTGTGGCCACGCATAGCGTTGCTGAACCGCTTCCGAAGACTGCAGCAGCTTCCGCCGCGCGCTGAGTGCGTCGGCAATTGCGGGCCGCAACTCTTCGCTAAGTGTATCGATTGCCTGTTCGAGGTTGATTTCCCGGCCATTCACCTTTTTGCTCCCGAACAGCTCCGGGAACCTATTCACGATGTCCTCGCGGATGCTGGCAGCTTCTTTGATCGGCATGACTTTTACTCTCCGGCTGGAACGCGATGCAGAAATAGAGAACCTGATGGCGGCGGTTGGCGCGCGATCCGGCGGCTCGGTTTCGACACAACGAACACCGCCAATGAGAGACACTTAGCGCACCAAACGGCTAGCTTACGCAAGATATCGCTAAGTCGTTGATAAAGCAACGTTCGCTCCGCTGCAAGATTTCAGCTGCACACATTTTGGGAAGATCGGGGGGCGTACTCGCCGATCAGTTCGTCACGCCGCACTCCAATTCCCTTGCTCTCTCGCTCCGGGCCGGGCTGTTCTTCCCGCAAATCAGCAGTCCAAGCACCTTCGTCCCTTTGTTCCAGATGGATGATTGCGTAAGACTTGCCAAGGGGTGGAGACCGTCCGGTGGGAGAAACGCTGCTCATTATTCAGGGACTGAAGGTCACATATTCTTCAGCCGGCGGACATGCAGTTCGCGCTCTCGACGGTATTGGTCTCGAGATCGGTGATGGCGAGGTTCTGGGAATCCTTGGCGAATCCGGATCCGGCAAAAGCACGCTCGCATGCGCCTTGCTCAGACTGTTGCCTCCGAATGCGCGCTGCGATGGCGGAGAAATTCGATTTCGTGGTCGCAATCTGCTGGAACTTCCCGAAGCGGATTTACGCCGCATACGTGGCCGTGAGCTTTCGCTCGTACCGCAAGATCCCGCACTCTCTTTGAATCCAGTAATGACCGTGGGAAGCCAGATCGCTGAGGTATTGCGATCGCATGCGCCATGTGGAACAGCAGAGCGCTGCCAGCGTGTTAGAGAGCTGCTTGCGCAGGTTGGTTTTGATTCTCCGGAGGAAATTCAGCGCGCCTATCCCCATCAGCTCAGCGGAGGACAACGTCAGCGGGTGGTGATTGCGCAAGCGGTGGCATGCAGGCCAGCACTGATTATTGCCGACGAACCTACCAGCAAGCTGGATCCCGCTGTGCGGGCAGATATAGGGAAGCTTCTGTCCGAAATCCGCCGCCAATATCGCACCGCGATTCTCCTCATCAGTCACGATCCCGCACTGCTGGCGGGATATGCCGACCGCGTGGCCGTGATGTATGCGGGGCGCATCGTGGAATCCGGCGACTGCGCAGAGACTCTTGCACGACCACTGCACCCTTACACTCAGGGCCTGGTGGCAATTGCTAGGTCCATGAGTCTAAACGCGGCGGCGAGGGCTCGCTTTTCAGTCATTGAAGGCGACTCTCCCGATCCGGCCGTTGTTGTCGCTGGCTGCCGTTTTGAGCCGCGCTGCTCCGAGCGGATGGAAATCTGTGCCTGCCAGTTCCCGCCTGAAGTCGCGCCCGAAAATGCGAGATCTGTGAGCTGTTTCAAATATGCAGAGTGATTTCTCAGGCCGCGAGTTCGGCGACAACCCGCTACTGCGTGTGCAGGGGTTAGCGAAACGGTATGTCCGCGGCGGGCTCTTGCCGAGATACGCACCAGTCGAAGCGGTGCGCGGGGTGGATGTTGAACTTCTTCCGGCGCGTACGCTGGCGTTGGTTGGGGCCTCCGGTTCCGGAAAGTCAACCGTGGCTCGCTGTGTGACGCGTCTGGAGCGGCCGGACTCGGGACAAATCTGGTTCGAAGGAACCGACATCGCACGGCTGAGTTCACGTGAATTGCTGCCATTCCGCCCCAGAATTCAGATGATCTTCCAGGATGCGGCAACCGCCATGAACCCGCGGTTCTCGGCGGCTGAGGTCATTGCGGAGCCCTTGTTGATCCAAGGATGTAGCCGGCCGGTACGCCTGGAGATCCTGCAGGCTCTGATGCGGGATGTTGCGCTTCCTTCGGAGTGGCTGAACCACCCGGTGATGGAGTTCAGCGGGGGACAGCGGCAGAGACTCGCCATTGCGCGTGCACTCGCCGTTCGGCCGAAGCTGCTGGTTCTGGATGAGGCCCTTTCCGGGCTCGATTTGTCCACGCAGGCGCAGATTGCCAACTTGCTGCTCCACCTCCAGGCGACTTACTCGCTGACTTTCTTATTGATCTCGCACGATCTCGCGCTGGTCGCGCAGATGGCAGATGCAGTTGCAGTTATGGCCGCGGGCCAGATTGTGGAGCAGGGCCAGACGCGGCAGATCCTGGCTAGCCCCACACACGAGGAAACAAAGAGACTGTTAGCGTGCGCCAAAACGGCGGAGTTGAACCTTACGTCATCAACGGTGGCCTGCGTATGAACTACCTGGCACGCAGATTGGCCCGCGCGATCGTGCTGCTTATCGCGGTTTCGGCGCTGTGTTTTCTATTCACGGAAATGGCTCCCGGCAGCTTTTTTGATGAGATGCGGCTTAATCCTCAGATTTCTCCTGAGACTATAGCCTTGCTGCGCTCCCGCTATGGGCTGGATCAGCCATTGATCGTGCGCTACGGACGTTGGCTGAAGTCCGCAGCGCATGCGGATTTCGGATACTCCGTCGCCTACAACCTCGAGGTGGGGCCGCTGCTTCGGAGCCGCGCCGCCAACACCCTGCTGCTCACCAGCAGCGCCATGCTTCTGGCTTGGATGATCTCGGTTCCCGTGGGCGTTTGGGCGGCCGCGCGCCGCGGCCACATGCTGGACAGCGCCAGCACCGTAATCAGTTCGCTGCTGATTGCCATTCCAGAAGTTGTGCTTGCCGTTGCTCTGCTGGCGATCGTCGTGCGCTGGCGACTGTTCCCCATTGGCGGAATGAAGTCCGTCGAGTTCGAGGGACTTCCCTTCTGGAGCCGCGCCTTGGACCTCGCCCGACATATGCTGCTGCCCATGATCGTTCTCGCGTTGCTGGATAGTGCGATTATTGTGCGGCACATCCGCGCCAGCGTCCTGGAGGTCCTTGCGGCGCCGTTTGTGCAAGCAACTCGCGGATTCGGAATCGCCCCAGCCCGTATGCTTTTCCGCCACCTTCTGCCGGCTGCCGCAAATCCAGCAATCTCGCTCTTCGGATTCTCCCTGGCAGGCTTGGTCAGCGGCTCGCTGATAGTTGAAGTGATCTGCGGTTGGCCAGGTTTGGGTCCACTGATTCTGGAAGCCACGCTCTCCCACGACTTTTATCTAGTGATTGGCGGAATCATGATTTCGACGCTCTTCATAACGGGCGGAAACCTGATTGCCGATGTGCTGCTGGTCGCCCTTGATCCACGGATCAGGAGTGGAGCCCCTGATGCGCTTTAAGACCAGGCTCCTGATCGCCCTGCTCGCGGCGATCCATCTGCCGCTGCTGTTCGCGGGCTTCGTAGCGCCTGATGATCCGGCTGCTCAGGATCGGGAGCTTCCCTACGCGCCTCCCACACGACTGCATTTTCGCGATTCCTCCGGTTTGCACTGGCGGCCCTTTGTCTATGCCTACAAAACGGGCCCCGATGGATATGAGGAGGACACCAGCCGCTCTTTCCCGGTTCACATCTTCGCAAAGGCCTCCAGTTACAAATTGCTTGGCCTCTTCGCCAGTGATTGGCACCTGTTTGGGGTGGAGGAGCCAGGAAGGATCGCGCTTCTCGGCACTGATGGTTTTGGGCGTGACGAATTTTCTCGCGTCCTCTACGGGGGACAAATCTCGGTGGCGGCCGGCCTCACCGCTACCCTCATCGCGCTGCTGGCAGGGACCATTCTCGGTATGCTGGCCGGATACTACGGCCGCTGGGCGGACGAGTCGCTGATGGGCGCAACGGAACTGTTTCTTTCTTTGCCGTGGCTCTATTTTCTACTGGGCGTGCGGGCATTTTTGCCCCTGCACCTGAGCCCCGGCCGAACCTTCTTCCTCCTCACGTGTGTGATCGGACTGATCGGCTGGGCGCGTCCCGCCCGTCTGGTGCGAGGCATTGTTACCAGTGCACGATCACGAAACTATGTTCTAGCCGCTCGCGGCTTCGGCGGATCGGATTTCTATATCTTGCGGCGACACATCTTTCCTGCCGTCACTGGGGTCCTGCTGACCCAGGCTATTCTGCTCGCGCCGCGATACATTGCGGCAGAAGTCACGTTGTCATTCTTCGGACTGGGAGTCAATGAACCGGTGGCCAGTTGGGGCAACATGCTCAGCACGCTGCAGCAATACAGCGTTCTTGTTTCCTACGCATGGCTGCTGGCGCCTGCAGCGGCGCTCGTCATTACTTCCGTAATCTACAGCCTGCTCGCGGATGACCTGCATTCCCGGCTAGAATTTCAACCAACCTAGAAATCTGAGTTCTGTGGGGATAGGGGTGTCATGAAGCAAGTCACAAGCCTGATGTTGATGGTGTGTCTGCTCGCTTGCCTGTGTCATGCAGCGGCGCCGGTTCCCCAAAAACTCAATGCGCTTGAAGAACTCGAGCGAGCGCAGGGTCTTTCCGGTCACTATGGCGGACATCTCACCGTTGGTGAGCGCGCCGAGCCCAAAACACTGAATCCTGTGCTCGCCACCGATGCGGTTTCGCGGGAAGTTATTGGGCGAATGATGACGGACCTCATCGAGATTAACCGCGCCTCCCAGCAGACCCAACCCGCGCTGGCCAAGTCCTGGAAGATTTCCCCTGATGGCCGGACCTTCACCCTGTCTCTACGTAAAGGAATTCGCTTTTCGGATGGGCACCCCTTCGATGCTGACGATGTCGTGTTCTCATTCGCCGTTTACATGGATGAGAGAGTTGATTCGCCGCAGCGCGATCTCCTGATCATCGATGGCAAGCCCATCACGGTTACCAGACTCGACCAGTACACCGTGCGCTTCACCTTGCCGCGTCCTTATGCCGCGGCTGAGCGGCTCTTTGATGGGCTGGCAATGTTGCCCAGGCATCTGCTGGAACGGCCGTATCGCGAGGGGAAGTTCATCCAGGCATGGTCTTTGAATGTCTCGCCGAGCGATATCGCTGGGCTGGGACCGTTTCGGCTGAAGCAATATGTGCCCGGGCAGCGGTTGGTTCTGGAACGAAATCCTTATTACTGGAAAATCGATCAGGAAAACCATCGTCTGCCCTACCTTGACGAACTGGTATTTCTCTTCGTGGGCACGGAAGACGCCCAGGTCATGCGCTTTGAGGCGGGCGAAACCGATGTAATCAGCCGGCTGAGTTCGGACAACTACAACCTGCTGGGACGCGAGCGCTCCCGCACCGGGTTCCGGCTTGCCGATCTCGGGCCCAGCCTGGAATACAACTTCCTGGTTTTCAATCAGAACGATTTAAGCGCGAAAAAACTGGATCTCATTGCGCGCAAGCAGATGTGGTTTCGCGATCTGAAATTCCGTCAGGCGGTATCAGTAGCCATCGACCGCGAGGCCATTGTTCGCCTGGTCTACGGAACCCGCGGAGCACCGCTGTGGGGAAATGTGGGGCCGGGCAACAAGCTATGGGTCAACAACACCATTCCGCACCCCCAGCATTCGCTTGATCGCGCGCGCGAGCTGCTAAAGGCCGCAGGCTTTTCTTGGAATCAGGCAGGACAGCTGCAGGATGCCTCTGGGCAGAGGGTGGAGTTTTCGATCGTCACCAGCTCCTCTAACAGTCAGCGCATGAAGATGGCGACCATCCTGCAAGACGATTTGTCACACCTTGGCATGCAGGTACACGTGGTGCCCCTGGAGTTCCGCTCCCTCATTGATCGCGTCTTTCAGAGTTTCGATTATGAAGCCGCGATTATGGGATTAGGTGGAGGCGACGCCGACCCCAATCCGGAGATGAATGTGTGGATGTCTAACGGCACATCGCATCTATGGCATCTCGGCGAGACCCAACCCGCTACTGCCTGGGAGCGGGAAACCGATCAGCTCATGCAGCAGCAACTGGTCACCCTCGACTACAACCGGCGCAAGCAGCTTTATGACCGGGTTCAACAATTGATCGCAGAAAACCTCCCCTTCATTTTCCTGGCGACTCCCAACATTCTGGCCGCAGCGGATTCTCGCGTGGGCAACTTTCATCCCGCGGTGCTCGATCCGTACACCTTGTGGAACGTAGAGCAACTCTACGTCGGCGCGCCCCAGGGAAATGCGGGGGCGCCGTGACCACTGCTGCATCCACAATACAGGCCCAGCGAACGCCCGGCGCAGCCGATGAGCGGCTCATCAGGCAATGCCTGAACGGCGACCCGCAGGCCTGGGCAGCGCTGATTGATAAGTACAAGAATCTTATTTACTCGATTCCTATCAAGCTGGGAATGTATCAGGAAGCCGCCGACGTCTTTCAGGCGGTTTGTGTGGACCTGCTTTCGGAGCTGCCGCAGCTTCGCGACCACCGTGCTTTGCCGAAGTGGCTGATACAAACCTGCTATCACAAGTGTCTGCACCACCAGCGCGCCGAAGGCCGGCAAGTGCAGCTCGAGCCGTCGGCGACAGAAGCACAGGAAAGCCCTGAGATGCTTCCCGAGGAGCTGCTGGTTCAACTGCAAAAGGAGCAGACCTTGCGGGACACCATCTCCGAGATGCCGGCGCGCTGCCGCCAGCTGATTCACATGCTCTTCTTCGAAATTCCCGCCCGGCCCTATGAAGAGATCGCTCAGGAACTCGGGCTGGCGACTGGTTCCATCGGCTTTATTCGCGGGCGCTGTCTGGCGCGCCTGAGAAAGCATTTAGAGAAGAAGGGATTTTAATGAGCGTCCAGGCGGCCCCGAAGACCGAAATGGACGCGACCATTGACCAGCTCCTCAGGTTGGAGGATTCCGCAAGCCAACAAAGGTTAGTTGTCCAGCAGCCGGCGATCGACTGGGCGCAAGTCGTACGGCTTCTTACTGAGCGTGTCTGGCAGGAAGTGCGAGTCGATACCCACCGCGCGGAGCGTCTGGCAGATACCGCAATCAATATTGCCGAGGCATGCGGTGACACCATTTCGCTCGCCAAGGGTCTCCGCGCTAAAGCCAATGCCATGTATGCCCTCGATCGGCACGCGACCGCGATCGCTTTGCATGAGCGGGCGATCCTGCTCTTTGAGCGAGCCCAGGCCGACACCGAGCTTGCTCGCACGCTGAGCGGCTCTATCCAGCCCCTGCTGCTGCTTGGCCGTCACGATCAGGCCCTGGCGCACGCGGAACGGGCACGCGAAATCTTCCGCCGGCAAGGAAACACGCACCGCCTGGCGCGGCTGGAAATCAATGTTGGAAACATCTATCACCGCCAGGATCGATTCTCGGAAGCGCTCGCCTTCTACGGGCAAGCCTATGATGAGTTGCTGCAGCACGACGATGCGGAAGGCCTCGCCGCCGTGCTCAGCAACATCTCCCTCTGCCACATCAGCCTGAACGATTTTCCCAGAGCTTTGGAGTTTCACCGGATTGCGCGCCAGCACTGTGAGCAGAAGGGCATGCCAATCCTGGTGGCCTACGCCGACTACAACATCGCCTACCTCTACTTTCTGCGCGGCGAGTATGGACGGGCGATCCATATGCTTGGGGACACCTCAAGAAGCGCAAAGAAAGCTGATGACTCCTATCAGTCTGCGCTCTGCAATCTGGACCTGTCGGAAATTTACCTGGAATTGAACCTCAATACCGAGGCCGCTGAACTGGGCAGGGATGCATACGAAGGCTTTCAACAACTGGGATTTGGCTATGAGGCCGCCAAGGCACTTGCCTTCACCGCGATAGCCGTAAGCCGAACTGGCCAGGCCTTTGAGGCAGTGAAGCTGTTCGCACAATCCCGGCAGATGTTTGTCCGCGATCAAAACCAGGTTTGGCCTTCCCTCATCGATCTCTACGAAGCCTTAGTGTTGTTTAACGAGGGGCGACTGTTCGAGGCACGCCGTCTCTGCCTTAGCGCGCACGAGTTCTTTCGAACGTCGTTGATGCGCGGAAAGGCGGTACTTGCTCAACTACTGATGGCTCGAATCTCGCTGCGCATGAACGATTCTCTTGCGGCCCAGCAACATTGCCAGGCGGCGCTGTCCGGGTTGGAGAAATTCGACTCGCCGATTCTGAAGTATCAGGCCGAGTTCCTGATGGGTGAGGTTGAGCGCGCCCTCGGAGAAGAGCAGAAGGCCTATCAATCCTATGTCCGCGCCCGCCAGTCCGTAGAACGATTGCGCAGCAACCTTCGCGGCGAGGAACTGAAAATCGCTTTCTTCCAGAACAAGCTGGAAGTGTACGAAAACCTGGTGGACCTGTGCCTGCGGCGTCCCGGCGGCTTTGAGGAGGCATTTGCTTACATCGAGCTGGCAAAATCGCGGACCTTGATGGACCTGCTCAGCCAATCACTGCATGTGAGCAGCGCATCCGACGCGGGCCAAAGCGAATTGGTGCGATCGATTCGAAATCTGCGCGAGGAACTGAACTGGTACTACAACCTGATCGAGCGCGAACAGCTGCGGCCGGAAGAGCGTTCACCCGAAAGGATCAGACAGTTAGAGCAGCAGGCGAGTGCGCGCGAGTCCGATCTGGCTCGCGCCCTCAAGGAAGCCACGATTGCGGAAGCCTGCGAAGCGGGTCTGCAGGTCGCCTCTGCGATGCCGCTGGAGCAGATTCGCGCCGCCCTCGCACCCGATACAGCGCTGGTTGAGTACTTTCGCATCCAGGACAGGATCATCGCCTGCGTGTTGAGTCGCGACCAGCTTCGCATCACGCCAGTCACGGTGCATTCGCGGATTCAAAAGCTATCGCAGTTATTGCAGTTTCAGTTATCAAAATTCCGCCTCGATCCCCAGTACGTGGCTACCTTCGGCGAATCCCTGTTGCACGCCACACAGGCGCATCTTCAAGGCCTCTACCAGGAACTGGTTGCACCTATTCGCCATCTCCTCGATGCGCGACATCTGGTTTTCGTACCACACGGGCTCCTGCACTACATTCCATTTCATGCCCTGCACGATGGCGACTCCTACTTGGTAGACCGCTACACCACTTCCTATGCCCCCAGCGCCAGCATTCATGCCCTATGTCAGAACAGGCAAGCTACTGCAGCCAGCGATTCGCTGATCCTGGGAATTCCCGATGCACAGGCTCCCTCGATTCAAACTGAGGTCGAGGCTCTCAGCCGGATTCTGTCAAATTCGCGGCTCTTTGTCGGAAAGGCCGCCACCGAAGAGGTCTTGCGGGCCCATGGACGCAACAGCCGCGTCATACATATCGCCACTCATGGCTATTTTCGCCAGGACAATCCAATGTTTTCGGCCATTCGTCTGGCAGGCTCGCACCTGAGTTTATATGACATTTATCACCTGCAACTGCCCGCCGAACTGATCGTGCTGAGTGGCTGCGCCACCGGACTGAACGTGGTCACCGAGGGCGATGAGCTTCTCGGGTTGGTACGAGGTCTCCTTCAGGCTGGAGCGCATACCCTCAGCCTTAGCCTGTGGGACGTTCATGACGAAAGCACCAAAGATTTCATGATCGGCTTTTACACCCGGCTCGGGCAGGGTTTTTCCCTTCCCGCAGCTATGCAGGGAACCATGCTGGAGTTACGGGAGCGCTACCCCCATCCCTATCACTGGGCGCCTTTCTTATTGATAGGAAAGGGGTAATGAGCCCAAGTATTTTTTTCTTAATAGCTATATTTCTTGAGCGCTTGCCCTCCCTTATTCAATGAAAGAAACGCCCCATTGGTTGGGCGACATCCCCAAAAAACACGAGGACTTGAATGCCGCATTTTTCCGAAGAAGCTTGGGCCGATTTTGTCCGCGGTGTCGGAGTCGTCGACCGTACGCACGAACTCCAAGCCCATCTCACGGCAGGCTGTCCAGAATGCAAAGCTGATTTTGATCTTTGGAGAGGAATGGAACGTTTCGCCACCGGTGAAAGCGAATACACACCTCCCGAGAATCTTGTGCGGCTGGTGAAGTTAGGCTTCGCCGGCACCGAAGCGAATGAGTCAGAGTCTGCTATCGCCAGCCTTGTCTACGACAGCCTGCTGCAGCCGCTCGCGGCGGGCGTGCGCACTGGCTCAGTCAGCACCCGCCAACTCGTATTCGAGGTTGAAGGCCTCACCGTGGATTTGCGCTTTGAGCGGCAGCCGCAGTCAAGCCGCATTTATGCATCTGGTCAAGTGCTCGACAAGCAGGCGCCGCTCTGCTGGCCGGGAAACGCCACCGTAGTTTTGTGGATGGGCAAAGAGAAAGTAACCGCGGCTGAAGCCAATAAATACGGCGAGTTTCAGTTCGAATTTGAAGCAACACGTGACTTGCGAGTCTCGATCGCAACTATAGACCGCAAGACGCTGTGGATCCCATTGGGGAGCCTGGACTAAATGTTTACCAATTACGTAAGAGACCAGAACCGGGTTACGGCTGTAAGTAGCGCGCTGCCAAGCCAGATCTTAGACTCGCGCTCATCCCCCGCCGCCAAGCGCCCGATGAGAGGGGATTGAGCTTATGAAGGGTATTCGAGCAAGGGCCGGTTTTCACTGCCTGGTGGTTTTTTTGCTGCTGATTTCGCTGGGCGCTCCCGCACTGCAAGCGCAGACGCGTCTGATTGTGCGGGACTCGCTGGGATTGCCCGGTATCAATCTCACCTGCCTTTTGACCGGCTGCCATGTAGTTACCGGACTAGGCGATCCTGACGGGCAGTTGTTCCTGGTGACCCTCCCGGCGATTCTTGATCCCATCACCGGAATCCTCCGCCTGAGCCTTCAGGCTGGGGTGCTTTCAGTTGAAATTGATCAGGTGGTAAACACCCAGCCAGCGTACGCAGATTCCCCGCCTTCCTACCTGAGCGACAAAACGCCGGTTTCGTATTACGGCGCGACCGTGTGGCGCGGTTACGTGACCCAGCCCGGTAATCAGCTTATTCGCACCGACCAGACTCATTCCGTCCTCAATGCTGCAGGCGCAGGTGTGACCGTGGCGGTAATTGATACCGGCGTCGATCCTACACACCCGGTATTGATGCCCGTGCTTGTGAGCGGATACGACTTCACCCGCAACGTCAGCGGCGGCTCGGAAAAAGCCGACGTGAATGCCAGTCCTGACAGCAGCTCGGCGCAAACCGCCGAGGTCAACCAGCGCACTGTGGCGGTGCTGGATCAGAGGACCGTCGCGGTTCTTGATGGCAGCCAATATTCCGCCTTCGGACACGGCACGATGACGGCCGGGGTGGTGCACCTGGTGGCGCCACAGGCAAAAATCATGCCTTTGAAGGCATTCCACGCCGATGGCACCGGTTACGATTCCGACGTCCTGCGGGCGATTTATTACGCGGTCAAGAATGGGGCTGACGTGATCAATATGAGCTTCGACTACACCAGTTATTCCACGGAACTCGCCCGCGCCATTCGTTACGCCAACAGCCAGGGAGTGGTTTCGGTGGCCTCGGCCGGAAACGATGGTCTTCGGACGGTCGTCTATCCCGCCGGGCTGCCGGGAGTAATTGATGTCGCCTCCACCTCCAACTCCGATGTCCAGTCCAGCTTTACCAATTACGGAGCGCCACCGGTGTGGATGGCTGCGCCCGGGGAAGGCATCATGACCACATATCCTTGGGGTACCTATGCGGCAGGATGGGGCACGTCGTTCAGCACGCCCTTTGTTGCCGGCACTGCGGCCGTAATGCTCGGGAACAACGGCGGGGGCTGCAGCAGTTCGAGTGTGCCCTGGGGGCTGGCGCTGGCTCACTACATTGGCGATCCCGATATGGGCTGGGGACGTCTGGACACCTTCCAGGCCGTTACAGCCTGTTACGTCTTGCGGTGAGGAACGCAGAGGGGTTTGCCAGTGGCAGATCACACATCTCACTCGCTGCTGTGGCGGCAGGAGGCGACCATCAATAACTCGGCGATGATCACGACTCCTTTCGCCGATTCACTGGAGCTGCTGCTTCGAGTCAAAGAATTGGAGGAGCAGCAGCTGGCGCTTCGCAATTCGGTGATCTGCGCCTTCAACCAACTGCTGGACTTAAAGGACATCAACACCGGTGTCCACAGCACACGACTGGCAGAGTGGGCACTCCGGGTCGCGCGCAAGATGAACATTCCTGAAGAGCACTTTTATCAGGTCGAGGTTGCCGCCTTGCTGCACGATATCGGCAAGATCGGCGTGCCCGATGCCATCCTGAAAAAAGCAGGACCGTTGACCACAGAGGAGCGCGCGCTCATCAATCGCCATCCCGAGTACAGCTGGTCCATCCTGCGCTTGTTTCCAGGCCTCGAAGACGCCAGCCTGTACGCGCTGCATCACCACGAGAACATGGACGGCACAGGCTACCCGGCAGGTTTGAAGGGAGAGGATATCCCCACCGTCTCACGCATCATTTCTGTCATCGATGCCTACGACGCGATGGTTTCCAACCGTTGTTACCGCAAGGGGCTGCCACATGAAGAGGCGGTCCGCCGGCTGCTGGCGAGCAGCGCAACCCAGTTCGATTCCAACGTGGTGCAGGCTTTTATTCCCATCGCAGAAAATGAAGCCGCCGATGTTTTCGCCGCCGCCGGCACTAGTACCGCCGCCGCACTCTAGTTGAGCCCGCTTGCGGGCGTCCCCCAAGCGTGGGAGAAGCCGAGACCCTCGCTGTTGAGCAAGCCGAGGCGAAACCAGTTGTTTCTGGTGGCGGCGGTTGGACTCGAACCAACGACCTAGGGATTATGAGACCCTCGCTCTAGCCACCTGAGCTACACCGCCAGACTGAAGGGAATCCTTAACGAAAAACCGGAAGGATTGCGCCGCACTGGGCACATCGTAGTGCGTCCACATTGATTCTATGAGTCGCTGCGCAGGAGTGTCAAACCGCAGGCAACGAGCACCAATGCGAAACTCCGCAGGCGCCAACTCAGCAATTCCGGGACCGCCGCCAGCGGCCCTTTTTTGTTCCAAATTTCGCAGGATCATCGGTAATTTTCAGCAACATTTTCCCCGGCATGGCGTCCAAATAAGCAGTGCAGCACATCTAAACGAGAGTGCTGGTACGGATGGATGCTCCCAAGGGTTCAGCCCAGAGGAGAGCAGCCATTGGGATAACCGAACCGTTCTATAATGAGCAGATAGGGCCTTATAATAAGGAAGTAAGTTCCAGCTGGGATTTGCTCCTCTCAAAAGGTGTTCATGTCCAAGAGATTGAAAGCCTGCTTTCTCGTCCTTTCCCTGGCTTTAGTGCTCTTCACAGTTATGGGTGGTTTGCGGGTACGCGCTGCCTCCAATGATGGCGCCTATCGGCAGCTGGGTGTTTACAGCGAAGTCCTCTCGCGCGTGCGCACGGAGTACGTGGAAGAGCCCAATATTCCCCAGGTAACTGACGGGGCCTTGCATGGATTGCTGGAATCACTGGATGCCAATTCCAGCTATCTCAGCCCCGCTGAGTACAAGGAATACAAGAGCCATAAGACTGAAGGAAGGGCTGCCATCGGAGCTACAGTTTCGAAGCGCTTCGGCTATGCGGCGGTGGTTTCCGTTATCCCCGGAGGCCCAGCCGATAAAGCGGGCATTGATTCCGGCGACATCATTGAATCGATCGAGTCAAAGAGCACGCGCGACTTGTCGCTGGCCGAGATCCTTACCATGCTTTCCGGTCCGCAGGGCTCGAATGTGAATGTCTCCATCGTGCGCGCCCGTCGCGCCGAGCCGCTGCGCCTCACCATTGTTCGCGATGTCGAGAAGATTCCTCCCGTATCCGAAAAGACCCTGGACGACGGAATTGGATATCTGAAGGTTGATGCTCTGACCAAAGGCAAAGCTCAGGAACTGGCGTCCAAAATCAAAGACCTCCAGGACCACGGAGCGCGCAAGCTCGTGCTCGATCTTCGTAATTGTGCCGAGGGCGATGAGTCGGAAGGCATTGCGGTTGCCAATCTGTTCCTGAACCATGGAACGATCGCCTATCTGCAGGGACAAAAGTACCCGCGCGAGACTTTCAATGCTGATCCCCAAAAAGACATTACCAGTCTGCCCATAGTAGTTCTGGTGAATCGCGGCACCGCCGGCGCTGCCGAAATCGTGGCCGCTGCGCTGCTGGACAATGCGCGCGCCGATGTGGTGGGCGATAAGACCTTTGGGGCGGGATCCATCCAGAAGGTCATCGATATTCCCGATGGTTCGGCTCTGATTCTTACAGTCGCCAAATATTACAGTCCCAATGGCAAAGCCATTCAGGACACCGCGGTGACCCCCACCGTTATGGTCGCCGACAACAACGACGACTTCATCCTTCCGGACGAAGACGAAAACAATCCCTCCGAACCGGAGAAGAAGCCGCGGACACAGCAGAACGACGATCAGCTCAAACGCGCGATCGAAGTGCTCAACAAACGCGTAAACAAGAGCTAACGTTTGTGCACATCTTGAGCTAATGGCGGGCCGCTTGAGCCCGCCATTTTGCTTTATCGGACCCTCGCTGCTAATCCCGAATGCCGTCATCTGAACGTGCTATTCTGAGCCTCAACGAGAGCTATGGCGACCAAGACACCGGTTGAAGAGCTTGCGGCTCACCAGCCCCGGCGAAAACGGCTTGTCCGGTGGATGATCTTTGGCCTTCTGGTGCTGGCCTCCGCCATGGTCGGCGCACTGGGCGGGCTGCTGCTGGTCTACTCCACCGATCTGCCCGAGATTGGTGAACTGGAGCACTATCGCCCCAGCTCGGTCACGGAACTCTACGATGATCAGGGCAAGGTGATTGGTTCGTTTGCGCTGCAGCGCCGCATCGTGGTCTCCTACGATGATTTCCCCAAGCTCCTGCGCGACGCCATCATCTCCATCGAAGACAAGGATTTCGAAAAGCACTGGGGAATCAATCTGTGGCGCGGCATTGGCGCTGCCTATCGTGACCTGACGTCGGGCACGCGCGCACAAGGCGCTTCGACCTTAACCATGCAGCTGGCTCGAAACTTGTTCTTGTCCCCTGAGCGCACCTTCAACCGCAAGGTGCAGGAGGTATTGCTCTCCATCCAGATTGAACGGCGTTTTACCAAGCCGCAAATCTTCACGCTCTACGCCAATCAGATTTTTCTTGGGCATGGCGTGTATGGATTCGAAGCGGGAGCCCAGTATTACTTCAGTAAGCGGGCGCGAGATCTCACGCTGGAAGAGGCCGCTCTGTTGGCAGGTCTGCCCAAGGCGCCGAATGCATACTCGCCCATCAACAATCCGGACCGCGCCTTGCGCCGGCGCAACCTGGTAATCAACTCCATGCTGGAGGATGGAAAGATCACCGCTTCGGAAGCCGCACGCGCCAAGAACTCTCCTCTGCGGCTGCATCTCCAGGCAGATCCGAATTATCTGGCGCCTTATTTTGTCGAAGAAATCCGCCGTTATCTGGAAAAGAAATACGGCAGTGATGAAGTTCACCAGGGTGGCCTGCGCGTCTATACCTCCCTCAGCTCCGAGCTGCAGGCCACCGCCAATCAGGCAGTGTTGGACGGTTTGGCCGCCTACGAGCGCCGCCATGGCTGGAAAGGCAAGCTGGAAAACGCAATTGCCGAAGGGACCGAGCTGAACAAATTCGATCACCCTGATTGGAGCAAGCCCATTCAGGCCGGATCCTACGTGCACGCGCTGGTGACTTCGATCTCGCCGGCTCGGGCGGAAGTGAAACTGGGAAAATACACCAGCGAGATTACCCCCGCGCTGATCGCCTGGACCCACCACAAGCGAGTTGACGAGATCCTGGCCAACGGCGACGTGGTCTACGTAAGAGTGACGGCTATCTCACCCGACAATAGCGCGCAGGTCACGCTCGAGCAGGATTCCGGAACTCAGGGGGCGTTGTTGGCGATCGATAACGTAAACGGGGACATCAAGGCCATGGTCGGCGGCCGCGACTTCGACCTCTCCAAGTTCAATCGTGCTACCCAGGCGCAGCGGCAGGTTGGATCGTCTTTTAAGCCGTATGTATACACCGCAGCCATCGACGAGGATGGAATGACTCCCGACGACACCGTCGTGGATTCCCCGGTGAGCTTTGACACTCTTTCCGGACCGTGGGTGCCTCACAACTACGACGGGAAGTTCGAAGGCACCATCACCTTGCGCCGGGCATTGGCGCAATCACGCAACATTCCAGCGGTAAAGATCGCCGATCGTGTGGGAATTAAGAACGTGATCGAATACGCGCGGAAATTTGGCGTAACCTCGCCTATTCCTCCGTATCTGCCAGTGGCGCTGGGCTCCGCGGACCTTACCCTGATGGAGCAGACCAGCGCGTTTACGACTTTTCCCGGCGACGGCGTTCGCGTCGTTCCACGATATATCCGGAAAGTTGAGGATTACGGCGCCCATGTTCTGGAGGAGGACTATCCGGAAGTGCACGATGTGGTCAGCTCGCGTACGGCACGCATCATGACTGCAATGTTGCGCGAAGTGGTGCTCCACGGCACCGCCTACTCTGCCAGCAAACTGAATCATCCACTGGCAGGCAAGACCGGCACGACGAACGACTTCACCGACGCCTGGTTTATCGGCTTTTCTCCTTCGATGACCTGCGGCGTTTGGGTGGGTTTCGATGAGAAAAAGTCACTGGGGAATAAGGAAACCGGCGCCCAGGCGGCTCTGCCCATCTGGGTCGATTTCATGAAGGTGGCACTGAAAGGAAAAGATCAGGAGCAGTTTCCCGAACCTCCGGTATTGCCTTCCAAATCTGTGGCCCAGCAACTGGACACTCCCGATTTCCATCCTGGGGACGGGGAGACTCACTAGCCTGCTGGCTGCAATCGTCTATCAGCGGTGAATGCAGAACTCGTCGGCCTCTTTATCTTTCGCGGAATCGTCCGCCTGCAGAGGCAGTGCCGCCTGCTTTTGGAGCCTTCTCCGGAGACGAGCCAGCAATCGCACTAAGAAGGAATACCAGCTCGATTCCAGTGCCGCCGGGGGTCTCCCGGGATGGTGGTTGAAGCCGAAGTTGCTGCACATATCGATCTCCGCATGGAAACGGATGACAACTTATTTTAGCTCGCATCCCTAGAACTTCTTATACGGGAGAAATTTTCCTGACATCGTGATCTTTACGCGATCGCCCTTGGGGTCGGCTTCCTTTTCGACGTGCATGCTGAAATCGATGGCGCTCATGATGCCGTCGCCAAACTTCTCATGGATCACAGCCTTGATGGGCATTCCGTACACCTGCATAATTTCATAGAAGCGATAGATCAGGGGGTCAGTTGGCACCACCGGGCCCAAGCCCTTGCTGGGAAATTCCATAAGAGGCTCAGCGAGTTCGGCTGAAACGCCGAGGGCTAAGCCCAGTTTCTTGGCTTCTTCCTCACTGGCCTTGGCTTGTCCGTACAACAGAGCAGCTACCCATACTTCGTCGTGCCCAATAACTTTGCCGAGTTCGCCGAAACTCAGTCCTTTGGCTTTCTTGGCGGCGAGCAGCTTTTCTGTTGCGGCGCTGATTTCCATCGTCCCCTCCGAGTGAAAGATACCGAGCTCTGCGCCTTGGCGACAGAAGATCGTTTGAACTGCCGGATTGTATTCGGAGCTCGCTGGGCGGCTAAATTAGAAATATTGATGAAGGGAATCAAAGTCCTGAATCGACTAGTGAAGCCTGAACACCACGACGACGATCAATCATCGAGCAGCACGCTGAACGCTGGCACACAACCGGAATTTTCAGACAACCCCGGAGTACGCGACCGACCGAAGCCGCGCGTGAACGTGCTGGAGGTTTCCCGGCTAAAAACTCGGCTTATCAGGAAATCTTGATGTGGCAAGCAGCTTGTCCAAATTGGTCAGGTGAAGCAGTTCCTTCACGCGATCGCTCAGGCTGACCAGCTTCAGCTCGCACCCGTTCCTCTTCGCCGAAACCCATACGCTGACCAGCGCACCGATACCAGAACTGTCCAGATAGCTTACCTTCGACAGGTCTAGAACGATGGTCTTCTTCTCGGGAATCACTTTCTTAACCGTGGCCTGCAGTAGCGGCGAGGTGGATGAGGTAACTCTGCCACTGCAGTGGATAATCGTTTCTGCCTGGGTCTCTTCAGTGTCGAGCTGCAATTCGGGAGTGGGAGCGACCGGATTCACAGCCATAATGGAAGACCTCCTTGAGCGGGAGTGCCGAATAAGCTCACTGTGTGTCCTTGAAGACACGCAGGCTGCGCTGCTGCACGGCTAATGTTCTGGTGTTTCTCGAATCGTGTCAAGAATTCTGCGATTTCACCCTACCTCCACCAGGCCGTAGCGCCTTTGCCAACTGGCCCGCAGGTGCACCAGGGCGCGGCTGACCTCCGACTGAGGCACCTCCGCGCTGCCGCTGAGGACGAACGCCGCTTCGCGTCTCGCGGCCTCCATAAGCTCCCTATCGCGCACCAGGTTGGCGACTCGAAAGCTGGGAATCCCGGATTGCCTGGTTCCGAAGAATTCTCCGGGCCCACGCAGTTGCAGGTCCGTCTCGGCGATCTCGAAGCCATCCTGGGTGCGGACCATGGTAGCCAAACGTTGCTCGCCCTCCTCGGAAATCTTGCTGCCGGTCATCAGTATGCAATAAGACTTGGCAGCGCCGCGCCCTATGCGTCCGCGCAGCTGATGAAGTTGCGAGAGCCCGAAGCGCTCGGCATGCTCGATCACCATCACGGTGGCATTGGGAACGTCCACCCCGACTTCAATCACTGTGGTTGATACCAGGATGTCCAGCTCGCGCCTCTGAAAGCGCCGCATGACGGAATCTTTTTCGTCGGCCTCCATGCGCCCGTGCAGCAGGCCGATTCGCAGATCGGGAAGTATGTGTTTGCGCAGCTCGTCATACATCTGGATCGCGGCTTTCAATTCCCCTTCCATTGCGCCTTCCTCGATCACCGGATAGACCACATACGCCTGGTGACCGGCTGCAACCTGCTTGCGGACGAAGTCGAAGACCTCATCCGAGCGCGTGTCTGCTACGCGGCGGGTAATGGTCGGCGTGCGGCCCGGTGGCAACTCGTCGATGATGCTCACGTCGAGTTCGCCATAAATGGTGAGAGCCAGTGTTCGGGGAATCGGAGTGGCGGTCATGACGAGAACGTCTGGTTCCGGAGTATTCTCGGCGTCATCTCTGCTCTTTTTCATTATTTTCAGGCGCTGCATCACGCCGAATCGGTGCTGCTCGTCCACGATGATCAGCCCCGGGCGGGCGAATTCGACTTTCTCCTCGATCAAGGCGTGTGTCCCGATGACCAGCTGAGCATTGCCCTGGGCGAGGTGGCGGCGGATGTCGCGTTTGCGGTCCTGTTCGAGCGATCCGGTGAGCAGCACGATCCGGTACCCCGCTTTTTCGAGGATGCTGCGGGCAGAAAAGTAATGCTGCGTAGCCAGGATTTCCGTGGGCGCCATCAGTGCGACCTGGTAGCCATTTTCGATGGCAATGATGGCCGCTTGGAACGCAACGATGGTTTTCCCCGATCCTACGTCGCCCTGCAGCAACCGTCGCATCGGGATCGCCTGGCGCATGTCGGCGGCAATTTCTCCCAGGACCTTCTTTTGTGCGGCGGTGGGCTTGAAAGGCAAGATTCGCTTGAGAGCCTCACGGATGGATTCGTCGAGGCGGAACGAGATCCCGGGGCGTTCCCGGAGACTGCGGCGCTTAAGTTCCAGCCCGAGTTGCAGGAAAAAGAGCTCTTCGAAGATGAGGCGGATATGCGCTGCACTGCGCGAAGCCTGCAAATTGCGCAGGGGTTCATCCGGCTCGGGCCAGTGCGCGCGCCAGAACGCCTGCATGCGGGGAATTAGCCCCATGCGCTTACGGACCGGCTCAGGAATAGTTTCAGGCAGCTCAGGATTCACGCTTTCCAGAGCACTGCGAATCACGCGCCGCAAACCCCGCGAGGTCAGCATCCCCTTCCCCATGCCTTCGTAGATGGGCACGATGCGGCCGATCTCTAGGGATTCGGGCAGCGCTTCTTCGTTCTCTTCGGGGTCCTCGCTCAGCACTTCGATCTGCGGCTGCATCAGTTGCAGACGTCCAGGATGCCGCTTGTCTTCCTCCACTTTGCCGTAGAGGGCAAGGACCTGCCCCGGCTTGAAGCGATCTTTGAGATAGGTCGCGTTAAACCACATGCACTTGATAGTGGCGGGAGGCGATTTGCCAAACTCGGGAGGCCGATGATCCCCCAACTCGCCTACCGTCATCTCAAAGATGGGCATGCGCCGGGTGCGAAACAGCGCCGAAGTGCGGACTTCGGCAACCAGGGTTGCCATCTCCCCGGGGCGCAAGTCGGCAATTCGGCGCGGGTTGGAGCGGTCCTCGTAGCGAAACGGCAGGTAATAGAGCAGATCTTCGACAGTGGTGATACCCTTGGCGGCGAGCGCCACCGCACGCGCCGGGCCGACGCCTTTTACGTACTGCACCTGGCTGTCTAACTCCAGCATTGTCTGCGATGTTAGCAGGGTTGCCGGAGCTTTCGCGTGGATGAGGCTCGGAAGCCCGCTGTTCGTAACTGGGAACTGCCCAGAGTTTCTTTCGCCATTCTGTGCAGCCCGGAAGGCGGCTGCGGTGTCAAAGAGAGTGGATGGTTTTCCGTAATTTCTATAAGTCGCTGGCCGCGGTCCTGATCGGGAATGCCATCTATTTCCTCATTCTTATGCCGGTACTCCCGCCTGCCGCCCGCCATGGCGTGTCTCTGGGAGTGCCTCGTATCGACCTCGGCTTGGTCATCGATTTTTGGGTTTGCGTGGTCGTCTACGGAGTGATCGAGCTGATCCTGAAACGCCGCGCGACTCGCTCGGAGTTCCGCAAATAACCATATATGACGCGGACACTCTTGGCCCGGCCTTTCTACCTCTCACCCCCTGCTAAACTTGATTAGTTGCCCGCAAAAAGAAAATCCGTTCATTCGAGCTTGGCCCAGGCGCTCGCAGTGCCGCAGCTAACCGACGAAAAGCTTGATGCAAGCCCGCCAGCCGCGCTCACCCCCGAGGCCAAAGGCCGCGTCTTTCTCATTGACGCCTTTTCGTTCATCTTCCGCGCCTACCACGCCATGGCCCGTGCGCGGGGAATGTCTACCAAGACCGGCATTCCCACCAGCGCCAGCTACGTGTTCATCAATATGCTGCGCAAGCTTCGGGACGACTTCCATCCCGAGTACCTGGCGGCCATCTTCGATCCTGCCGGCCCTACTTTTCGGGACACCCAGGCCGCAACAGTCACCGCGGTCCGCAAGTTTGATCTGAAGACACAGACCTTTCAGGAAATCGAGTACAAGGGCTACAAGGCCAATCGCAAAGAGATGCCCGGCGACCTGGCGCAGCAGATTCCCTACATCCGGCGGGCACTGGAGGCATATCGCATTCCGATACTCGAAGTGGCGGGCTTCGAAGCCGATGACGTCATCGGTACACTGGCATGCCAGGCTGCGGAGCTCTCTTATCCGGTTTATGTCGTGTCCAGCGACAAAGACATGCTGCAGCTGGTCAATGAAAAAGTCCTCGTTCTGAACCCGCCCAAGGACAACCTGATCGCCGACCGCGCCAAGGTAGAGGAAATCCTGGGCGTGCCACCGGAGCGTGTGATAGACGTGATGGCGCTACGCGGAGATTCGATCGACAACATTCCTGGCGCTCCGGGCATTGGTGATAAAGGCTCGGTCGATCTCATCCAGCGCTTTGGCACGGTCGAAGCGGCGCTGGATCGTGCCCAGGAGGTCGAGCGGAAAACATATCGCGAGTCGTTGCTGCAGAATCGCGAGAACATTCTGTGGAGCAAGCAGCTGGCGACGATCGATTGCAACGTACCGATCACGCTCGATCTCGAGCCCATGCGCTCGGCCGATCCCAAAATCGGAGAGCTGAGGGCCCTGTTCACAGAACTGGAGTTTACTTCTCTGCTGAAAGATCTGGTCTCCGGTATCGACCTGAGCCAGACCGACTATCGCGATGCTAAATCGCCGAAGGAAGTTGCGGATGCACTGTCTGCGCTACCTGCCGGTGCTGCGCTGGCAGTGGCATTAGACTTCACGGCGGACGGCGGCGAGACTGGAACGCCGGACGAGTCTTTGACCGAATCCGACGAGGAACAAGCCCCGCTGCTGGTAGCCGCCACAATGGCGGCACCGCCCACGGTTAGGAATATTGCCGTCTCACCAACGTCTGGCAAAGCGTGGGTCATCAACTGGGATGATGCACCCACCGCAGCCAAGTTGAAATCCATTCTCTCAGATCCCGGGATTCCCAAGTCGGTGCACGACTACAAGAGCGCCATGCAGGCCCTGGAGCAGCGCGGGATTGCGCTTGCCGGTGTGCGCGATGAGCCCATGCTCTACTCCTATCTTCTCGATCCAACGTACTCCAGCCATCGCCTGCCGGAAATTGCGCTGCGGAAATTCAATCTTAATCTCTCAGGATCGCTGGCCGAATCAGCTGATGTTACGTATCGCTTTGCCGAATCCTTGCGCAAAGAAATAGAGCAGGCTGGACTGGCTGCGGTCTATCGCGACATCGATCTCCCTCTGCTTCCCGTGCTCGCCGGCATGGAAAAAACCGGAGTCAAGATTGACTGCGATGTGCTGGCGGAGATGTCCAGGCGCCTGGACCGCGAGATCGGTGCGGTCGCGCGAAAGATCTATGACGCGGCTGGCACGGAGTTCAACATCAATTCTCCGCGGAAGCTCGGGGATGTGCTCTTCAATCAGCTCAATCTGCCCAAGCCCGTGAAATATGGCAAGGGCAAGATGATTTCTACGGCGGTGGACGTCCTCGAAGCGTTGGCTCTGCAACACGAAGTGCCGAAGCTGGTGCTCGAATATCGCCAGCTGTCCAAGTTGAAATCCACCTACGTGGATGCCCTGCCTGCGTTGTTGAACCAATGCACTCAGCGGTTGCACACTACGTTCGATCAGACCAACACCGCGACGGGACGCCTGTCTTCCAAAAATCCCAACCTGCAGAACATTCCCATTCGCACCGAACTGGGTCGCGAGATTCGTGCTGCATTCATCGCTGAACCCGGCTGCGTGCTGATGTCGGCGGACTATTCGCAGATCGAGCTTCGCCTGCTGGCTCACTTTTCGGAAGACAAGCTGCTGGTGGATGCCTTCCGCCGCGGCGACGACATTCACACGCTCACCGCAGCGCAGGTGTTCGGCGTCCCTCCGCTGATGGTGAACGCCGAGCACCGCCGGCGCGCCAAGGTCGTGAATTTCGGCATCGTCTACGGATTATCGGCATTCGGTCTCTCACAGCAGCTCAGCATCGAGCCCAAGGAAGCCAAGCAGTTCATTGATGCCTACTTCGAGAAATACTACGGGGTGCGGGCGTTCATCGATCGCACGCTCGATGCAGCGCGGCGCGATCAGAGAGTGCGAACGCTCTTTGGCCGGATCCGTCCCATCCCCGACATCAACAGCAAGAACGCCAACCAGCGCGGCTTCGCCGAACGCACGGCGGTGAACACGCCTCTGCAAGGCACGGCCGCTGACCTCATCAAGCTGGCGATGATCCAGATCGACGCCGAGTTGCGGGAACGGAAGCTGAAATCGCGAATGACGCTGCAGGTCCACGACGAGCTGGTCTTCGAAGTGCCCGAAGACGAGGTGGAGATCATGCGCCGCCTCGTCCGCGAAAAGATGGAGAATGTCCATCCATTGCGAGTGCCGTTACTGGTGGAATTGGGAGTAGGGCCGAACTGGCGGGATTTAGAATGATCCTGCCGTGCCGCCGTTCTCCTACTACTTGTCATGTTGAGCGAGGGCCGGGTTAACCAGCCCCGACCCGAGTCGAAACACCTCGCGGTTCCGCGATAGACAGCGTCGGAAGGGAAATCTCACACTCCGATCGCTTTCTGAATCGCCCCCGCAATGGCTTCCGTGAGCCGCTTCATCTTCTCTTCCGACTCTGCTTCCACCATCACCCGCGCCAGCGCCTCCGTCCCCGAGTAGCGAACGACTACGCGGCCACTACCGTTGAGTTCAGATTCCGCCTGCCGGATCACGGTGCTCACCTCCGAAAGCTGATCCAGCGGCTTCTTTTCGCGCACCCGCACGTTACGGATCACTTGTGGAAACACTCTTAGGTCAGCGACCAACTCGCTTAGCGGCTTGCCGCAAGCAGCCACGGCTCGCATCACCCGCAAAGCTGTCAGTAGGCCATCGCCAGTCGTGGCGTCGCCGTCGCGAAAGATGATGTGGCCGGACTGCTCGCCGCCCAGAGTCGCGCCGGTGCTATGCATCTGCTCGAGGACGTACTTGTCGCCCACGGGAGCGCGCAGCATGCGGATGCCAGAGTGCTTGAGTGCAACCTCCAGGCCCATGTTGGACATCGTGGTCGCCACAATTGCGTTTCCCTTGAGTGTGCCCCGGGATTGCATCTCGCGTCCTGCCAGCAAAAGCACCGCGTCACCATTCACGACTCTTCCTGCGGCATCACAGAATAAGGCACGATCTGCATCGCCGTCGAAGGTAACACCCAGGTCGTACTTGCCATTCGCCGCAGAAACAACTGCGGCCACAACTTCAGGATGCAGCGCTCCGCTGGCTTCGTTGATGTTGCGGCCGTTCGGCGTGTCGTGCAGATAGTCCGCTCGAATTCGGCAAGCTTGAAAAACACGATGCGCTACCGGGGTCGCCGCTCCGTTGGCGCAATCAACGAGCACAGTGAGTCCTGATAAGTCTGCCCCCCTCACCTGCTGGCTGAGCCAATCGACATACTGCGAAAGCAGCTCAGGATGAGTGCCGACCGACTCCGGAGCCTTGGACATCGCCGCGCTGGCCACAGTCGATTCCTGGCTGCGGCCATGCAACAGCTTGAAGATGCTCTCTTCGATCTGCTCTTCAACCTCATCGGACAGCTTGTAGCCGTCGTGCCCGAATACCTTGATGCCATTGTCAGTCCACGGATTGTGCGACGCCGAAATAACGATCCCCGCCTCAAAGGCCTGGCGCGCCAAAAATGCCACCCCGGGGGTAGTGATGATGCCAGCGCTAGTCACCCGCACCCCGGCGGATTCCAGACCTTTGGTGACGACCTCCGCGATCCAGCAACTTGATTCGCGAGTGTCCTGCCCGATTACCGCACGTGGATTTCGATGGCTCCGCGTCAGATGCTGGCCAAGCGCAACCCCAACAGCGAAAACTGTGTTGCAGTCCAGGGGCGGCTCTCCCGCCACACCACGGATTCCGTCGGTTCCAAAAAGCATCCTCATGTGCAGTACGTTCTCCTGAGTCCTAATGTCCCCGCCCGGTTGTCACAGTAACATGTACCGTCGACGGACTAGCCAATCGCACCAGGGGATCGGAAATGTACACGTGAGTAGTGAAAGTTGCTTTCCCCATCAATCCGCTGGCATCGACGGGATCGGTAACAACAGAATCAACTTCAGCAACGTGCTTCTCCGGGCCGACGATGGTAACAGCATCGGGATCCGGCACGACTTGCTCCAGATTGAATCCCGGGGCTGAGCTTCCCACCACTCGTGGTTCGACCCGCACTCTTCGAGTGGCGCGATTATCGAAGCTGACGCGGAATTGGCTGGGAATCACCTGCACAACCTGCATATCTCGGGGTACGCGAACCCGCGAGGTGCTGAGATCGTAAGTGCGTTCGCCGGGCTTTGCTCCCACCAAATCGATTACCGCGTGCACCTCGGCGGGACGCAAGGAGTGTATCCGGCTGGAGGGCCCACTTACCCGCACCTGCAGCTGGGGCAGTGCATCAGTGCTGATCTCGAGGTTCGTTGGAGCATTCTGGTATTCAATAGGAACGCTGAGCGTGACTTCCTCCATCGGCTCACGGGCGATGGCCATCCACAACAGCGTTGCCGCCACAAGGGAGATCAGCTTCAGTCCGATGTTGTGCAGCACATAACGATGGATAAATTCCACCATGCTCAGACTCCATGGGTGCCTTCGCCTGCCGAGCCGGCACGGCTTTGGGAAGAATCGCGGCTCTCCTCGGTAGGTTCTTCTGGTTCCGGCCTCCCCAAAGGAGCCGGAAGGGCCATGGGCGGAACGTAGCGGCGGAGAAGTTCTCCCAGCCGCTCGCGCAGATATTCTACGGTGAGATCGCGCTCGACATTGCCAGCTACCGCGAGGCTTATCGCGCCGGTTTCTTCGGAAACGATCACCGCCACCGCATCTGTTTCCTCGGTAATTCCAATTCCTGCGCGATGACGAGTGCCCAGCTGAGTAGAAAGCACCGGATTCATCGAGAGCGGCAAAAAGCACGCCGCAGCCGCGATACGGTCCTTCTGCACGATGACCGCGCCGTCGTGCAAGGGTGCGCTGGGACGGAAAATCGTCGCCAGCAGATCATAGGAGAGCTTGGCGTCGAGTGGAACTCCGCTCTCAATGTAAGTACGCAGGCCGATTTCACGCTCGATCACCACCAAGGCCCCCGTCTGGCTCTGGGAGAACAGGTTGGCGGCGAGCACTATGTCATCGTAGGCCTCGGCCATGCCATGATTGCTACGGGAGAAAGTCAGCTTGCGCCCGATCTTCGCCAAGGCGTGCCGAATTTCGTTCTGGAATACAACGATGAGCGCAAAGATGGCGTAGGGCAGCAGATTGCCCATCAGGAAATTCACCGCCCGCAGCTCGGCAACGTGAGCCACGTAGAACGCCAGCGCCACGAATCCCACTCCGACAAGCACTGGTACGGCGCGTGTGCCCTTGATCAGCGCGAGGAATTCGTAAATGAGCACTGTAACCAGCAGGATGTCGATCACCGAAGTGAGAGACATGTGCGGTAAGTGCCCAAAAATGTGCGGCATCCGGCATCCTTTCCCAATGTGATCCGGAGGGAGTGAGATTTACATTCCTATTTTAAATCAGCGAGTTAGGTTCCAAGGGTGCGTGCCCGGGCACTCCCGATAAGAAAAAACTGTGGCCCTTGCCGGGTTAGGGTTTGCGATCACGGACCACCGCGCCGATTTTCCCTTTCGCGACCTGAGCGGTAATTTCTTCGCCTGCTCTTACCTGTTCTGCGTCTTTCACTAGTTCGCCGGCAGCATTGAACACGAGCGCGTATCCGCGCTCCAGAATGTTCGTAGGGGAGAGCGCCTGGAGTTGAGCGCTCAGTTGTTCCAGCCTGGCCCGCTTGCGTTGCAATTGCGAACGGGTGGCGCCGGAGAGCGCGCCCAGCCGGCTCGCCAGTTCGCGGGAGATGTATAGCAGTCTGCGCCCCAGATCGTGATGCCGCAGCCTGGCGGCCGCGACATCAAGCCGTCGATGATTCTTCCGCAGATGGTTTGCCTGTACGGTGGTCAGGCGGAAAGCGAGCTCGTCAAGGCGCTGTTGACGGCGTCGAATTGCATCCACCATCCCGCGGAAGGCGCCGTGCTGCGCCAATTCCGTAAGCCGCTGGCGCATCTGCAAGACTCGATACCGAGCCGCGCGACCCAGCCGCTGGCGCAGGTTTAATACTCGATTCTCAATCTCATGTTTCGATTGCACCACCAATTCCGCAGCCGCGGATGGGGTTGGAGCCCGCAGATCAGCGGCAAAATCAAGGATCGTGAAATCCGTCTCGTGCCCGATCGCCGAGATTACGGGAAGAGTCGATGCCGCCGCCACGCGCGCCAGACCTTCGTGATTGAAAGCCGCAAGGTCCTCCAGCGATCCGCCACCACGGGCAACCAGGATGACGTCCACGTTGCGGGTGCGGTTGAAGTAACGAATTCCTGCGCTGATTTCTGAGGGCGCCGCCTCCCCCTGAACCTGCGCCGGGTAAATCAACACGGAAACCGATTCGTGACGGCGGCGGAGAACATTCAGGATGTCCTGGATAGCCGCTCCTCGCGGCGAGGTAACAATTCCAATACGTCGGGGCAGGGCTGGAATCGGCTTCTTTCGGGATGCCTCAAACAGTCCTTCGGCCGCCAGCTTGGCCTTCAATTGCTCGAAGGCGACCTGCAGCGCGCCCGCTCCTTTCGGTTCCAGATACTCGGCAGTCAACTGCATCTCGCCGCGGGCTTCGTAGACGGTAATTCGTCCTCGCGCGATTACTTGCAGCCCATTTTCCGGACGGAAGCGAAGCAGTCGTGCCTGGGAGCGGAAGATCACCGCCCGCAATTGCGAGTTGTCATCCTTAAGCGTGAAGTAGATGTGTCCGGACTCGGCTGGACGGAAATTGGAAATCTCTCCTTCCACCCAGACGTCGGTGTACTCACGCTCCAGTTGCGTGCGGACGGCCGACATCAGTTCGGCTACGGTCCACACCCGACGCGCGGTTTGGAAGGTGAAGCCTAACTGGTCGCCCAGGGACATTGCGCCCAGTTTACATTCACGCAGGGCGCTAAGACCAAGCCGGGGTAATGTGGACACGGTGGGCAGGCGCTGAAACTTCGGCTTACTTGCTGATACGGCTGATCAGGTAAAACAGCAATGAGAGCACAATGCTTACAAGGATCGAGCTGGTTAGTGGAAAGTAAAAGACGGTGTGCTTGCCCCGATAAGAGATGTCGCCCGGAAGGCGGCCGAGCGGAAGATTCCAGCGGCCAGCTACCACGAATAGCAGTCCCAGCAGGATCAGCAACCCGCCTGCAAGGATCAGAAGCTTGCCTAAACCACCCATACCGCAATTTTATCGCCTCCCGGTGGGCTGGCGTGCCGCAAGCGCGATCACCCTCGCCCACCCGCTTTTCGCCTGCGTTAAGATGAACCAGGCACATGTCTGAATTGCCACAGCCTCTTTCCCACACTAGCTCCCGCGTTCTCGAATTTGACGTGCTGCGCGATGTGCTGCGCGGTCATGCCTGGTCTTCATTGGGCAAGGGTCGGGTGGATTCCCTATTTCCCACCCACGATCGTGGCTGGATCCAGAATCAGCAGCAAATGGCTGCCGAGATCCGGCAACTTCTGCGCGCCGGCGGCAGCTTTGATTTTTGCGACCTGCGGGATCCCAAGCAACTGCTGGAGCAAGCTACGATCGAGGGCGCTGCGCTGGAGCCCAGCCAGATCCGCGAGATCCTGCTGGTTGCCGACCGGGCGGACGAGTGGAGCGCAATTATCGCGAATCCGCCCTCGAAGTTGCGCCCCAATGAGTCAGGTTTAGAAAAACCGTGGCCTGCGATTGCGCAGCTCTCATCCGGCCTCGTCGATTTCACTGAACTCCTTCGGGCGTTTCGCCACAAAATTCTCCCCGACGGTACCCTCGATGATCACGCCTCGCCGGCGCTGGCGCAGATCCGTCGGGACATCGACAAGCAGCGGCGGTTGATCTCGCAGTCCCTGCAAAGTTATCTCCGGCGGTTGTCGGAAGAGGGAGCGGTACAGGAAGACTTGATCACCATTCGCGGCGAGCGCTTCGTCATTCCCGTGAAAATCGAGCAGAAGAAGCGCGTGCAGGGCGTGGTGCACGGGATGAGCTCCAGCGGCCAGACGGTGTTCATCGAGCCTCTGGAAACCATCGAGCAAAACAACGAATTGGTTCGGCTGCTCGAAGAAGAGCAGACAGAGATTCACCGCATCTTGCTGGAGATGACTCGCCGCCTGGGGGAGCAGGCTCCTGCGATCGCCCTGGCGACTGAGATTCTCGCTGAAGTTGAGCTACAGTTCGCTAAAGCACGCTTTGCGGAGGAGTACAACTGCACGACTGTGACTTTGGGCGAGAACGCGTTGTTCCTGCACAATGCCCGCCATCCACTCCTGGAACGCAACCTGAAGGCCAAGCACGGTTCGGTGGTTCCGATCAGCGTGGAACTCTCCGGCGAAGCTCGCCAACTGGTAATCACCGGTCCTAATACGGGCGGTAAGACCGTCTCGCTGAAGACCATTGGCCTGCTCGCGCTGATGGCGCAGTCGGGAGTGCCGGTGCCCGCCGAAAAAGCAGAACTGCCGGTTTTTGACAACGTACTGGCCGATATCGGCGATTACCAGTCGATCGAGCAGAACCTTTCAACTTTTTCTGCTCACGTCACCAACATTGATTCCATTTCCCGCACGGCTACCCCGGATTCGCTGGTGCTGCTGGATGAATTGGGTTCGGCTACCGACCCCGAGGAAGGTGCGGCGCTCGCGGTGGCGATCGCCGATCACTTTCGCCGCCTGGGAGCAATCAGCATCATTTCGACCCACCACACTTCCCTGAAAGTCTATGGCGCGAATACCGCGGGCGTGCTCAACGCGGCAGTTGGCTTCGACGAGCGGACTCTGCAACCTACTTATGAGTTGCGCATGGGAGTTCCTGGGGCTTCAGCAGGAATCAATATCGCCGGAAGACTGGGATTGAACTCGGCGATCGTTGAAGCAGCTCGCGCTCGGCTGGGCACCCAAACACAGGACGTCGCTCGTTTTCTGGATAAGCTGCACGCTGAGTTACGCCAAGCAGAAGGAGAGCGGACTCGACTCCATGCTCGCGAGCAGGAATTGGAGCGCGAAAAGCAGCGGCTTGCCGCTGAAGGCCTGAAAGAGCAAAAGGCGAAGCTGCGTGAAATGGAGAAGAAGCTTGAGAATGTAATGCAGGATTTCGAGTACCGCGTGCGCGAAACGGTCAACGCGGTGCAGGACCGGGCCATGTCGATGAAGCTCTCCAAAGACGCGGAGCGCCGCATTGCCAAAATGCGCCGCGAGCTGCGCGAGCAGTTCGATCAGACGGTGGTAGCACATACTTCCGGTGCCGACGTGGGCGATCCAAATGCGCGCCCACAACTCGTGCAGCATGTCTCGGAAGGCGACACCGTGCAATTGCGCTCTCTCGGACGAAACGCAGTGGTGAGGCGGAAGCTGGACGGTGACATGTTCGAGGTGGAAGCGGGAATCATGAAGATGAAGATCCCACGCGCCGATATTGCTGCTGTGGTTGCCCGAGCCTCGGACAGTCCAGTGAAAGTGGCGCGCGCGCATGGTGTCAATGTTCAACTTGATCGAGACGAGAGCGTGCCTGCGGAGATCAATGTGATCGGGCAGACAGTGGACGATGCCACCCGCGAAGTGGAGAAGTTCGTAGATCGAGCGTTCTTGGCAGGTATGCCGCGGGTACGCATCGTGCACGGCAGCGGCATGGGCATTCTGCGCAAGGCTTTGCGCCAGTATCTGCAGTCGCATCCGCACGTGGCGTCTGTCAGCGAACCGCCGCAGAATGAGGGCGGAGGCGGGGCCACGGTGGTGGATTTGAGGCTCTGAGCTGCACTTAAGAAATAGCGCAACCACCCGACTACCCGGCCCATCCATTGTTCTAATTTGTGTAGGATAGGCAATCTTGCCTGTCCTCACTGAGCTACAAACTCCGCAGGGGGAGGTGTCCAATGATTCTGGTTACCGGAGCTTCGGGAAATGTCGGAGGTGCCGTCCTCAAACAGCTGATTGCGGACAAGCAACCGGTGAAAGCGCTCTATCGTTCCAAGTCCGACGCAGCCGCCGCGCCGGCAGGAGTGCCTGTCGCGATCGCCGACTTCGCAGATCGAGCTTCGTTCGCGGCCGCGCTTGAGGGAATCGACCGGGTCCTTCTTGTGTGCGGCCCGATACCACAACTCGTCGAGCTCGAAACCAACGCGATTGAAGTCTGCCGGGAGCGCCGCATCAGCCAAATCGTCCTGAACTCCGCGATGGGCGCAGGAGAATTCAACTCCTCTTTTCCCAGCTGGCACGCCAAAGTGGAAGAGATGCTAAAGCGCTCCGGCGTTTCGTACACCATCATCCGTCCGAACACGTTCCTGCAGAATATCGCTACCTATTACTCTGGCACCATCCGGCAGCAGGGCGCATTCTACGGATCATACGGCCAGGCGCCCATTGCCTATATCGACGTGCGCGATATCGCAGCGGTCATCGCGGCTGCCATTTCTGGCGGCGAGCACTTGGGCAAGACCTACGAACTCAATGGGCCGGAGGCTTTGACCTGCGACCAGGTCGCGGCAGCGATCTCGAAGAAAATTGGCAAACAGGTGCGCTATGTCGACCTGCCTCCAGCGGAGATGAAGAAGAGCATGCTCGGGCTCGGCATGCCGGAGTGGCAGGTGGATGCGCTCCTGGAGTTGCAGCGCTACTACCGCGAGGGCGGCGACGGTAAGACGGATTCGCTGGTCCGCAACCTGATCGGCCGCGCCCCCATCACTTTGGATCAATATCTGCGCGAGAACCTGGCCGCCTTTACCCAGCCGCAGGCCGCCAGCGCGTAAGCGTAGGCGCTCAAGCAAGAGGTTTTCGGGGTCATTCTGGGCGAACGCAGGGAGCGAAGAATCTGTGCATTTGGTCGGAGAGTCGCAGAGATTCTTCGCCACCGCACCGGTTCTGACGCCGCTCCTCTGCCCAACAGCGAGCGGTTAGAATTTTCCTCACATATTGAACGGAAAGATCCGTTTCCCACAGCTTTTGCACAGCATTGATAGGATAGTTATTTTCTGGCTGACCATTCCGCGCCAATACTGACCTAATGCCCACCCCGCACGACTTCAAGGAGACCCTCCGGCAGCAGGCGGACATCGTCCGCATCGTGGGTGATTACGTAAAGCTGCGCAAATCGGGGGCGCAGAATTATCAGGGGCTCTGCCCTTTCCATAACGAAAAGACGCCGTCTTTTTCCGTGCACGCTACTCGGCAGTTCTATCACTGCTTCGGCTGCGGCGCGTCTGGCGATGTCTTCAGCTTCGTTCAGAAAATAGAGAACATCACGTTTCCCGAAGCGCTGCGGCTGATCGCACAAAAGCTGGATATCCCGCTTCCCAAAATGCAGTTCGATAGTCCCACTGAAGAGCGGGACGCGCGGCTGCGCATGCAGCTCATGGACGTCCAGGAGCGCGCCTGCGCCTGGTTCCAGGAGCAGCTGCGTAAACCAGAGGCAGCGCATGCCCGTGAATATCTCGCCGGGCGCGGCCTGAATGAAGAGATGATTGCGCGCTTCCGAATTGGCTACGCCCCGGAGTCGGGATTCCTGCTTCGCGACCGGCTGCGCGGCGACTTTGACGAAGAAATCCTGCGGACCTCGGGTCTGTTTTCGTGGAAACACGATTCCGCCGATACTGCACATAAATCCGCTGATCCTATCTACAGCAAGTTCCGCAACCGAGTAACCTTTCCCATCACCAACGAGTCGGGGCGGGTGATCGCATTCACGGGCCGTACGCTTTCCGCCGACGAAAAGGCGGGGCCGAAGTACCTGAACTCCCCCGAGACCCCGATCTATTCCAAGTCTCGGATCCTGTTCAATCTCGACCGCGCCAAGGAGGCGATCCGCGCGCTGGGCTACGCGATCCTGGTCGAAGGGCAGATGGACTGCATCTCGGTGTTTGCGGCTGGATTTCACAACGTGGTGGCCAGCTCCGGCACAGCCTTTACGGAATCGCAGGCACGGCTGCTGGCACGCTTCAGCCGCAATATCGTGGTCAGTTTTGATCCCGACCTCGCCGGAGCGGCGGCGGCCGAGCGCTCGCTGGCTCTTCTGGTGGAGGAAGATTTCGACATCAAGGTCGTCCAATTGGAGGCAGGTTTTGATCCTGATCTCTACATCCGCAAGAAAGGCCGGGAAGCCTATGCGGCAGCGCTCAAGTCCGCACCACGCTACTTCGATTATCTGATCGCACGGGCACGCATGAAATTTCCGGTACGGACTCCCGAGGGCAAAGTAAAGGCCCTGAATTTCCTGTTGCCTCACGTGCAGCGGGCGCCGAGTCGCATAGCTCGCGACGAGATCGCAGGCGAAATTGCGCAGAAACTGGCAATTGACTCCACCGTTCTGCGGCAGGAGCTTCGGCATGCCGCTACCGCGCGGGGAACCAGGCAGGTGAAGGCGCCGCCCGTGGCGCAGGTCACCGAGGCAGAGCGCATTCTGATTCGCGCTCTCTCATTTCGTGGAATGCTGGGCGGAGCCGATGGGCATGTTTCATCACGGGATGGAGCGGAAGAGGAGTTCGATCCCGCACGACAGGCGCGTTTCGCCCTCAAGATCGAGCCCCTGCACGAAGGGCTTGCGGCCGAGTCCCTGATTTCCGCGCTGCTGGAGGCTGAAGATGCATCTCCGGGTTCCCTGGAACTGGGAGAAGGCGATCGGCAGTTAATGGCCGAATGCCTGATGAGCGAGGAAGAAGAACTCACTCCCGAGCTTCTGGAGGGAGCCATCCTGGCCCTGAAGCGCCGGAAACTGGAGCGCTCGCAGCGACAGGTGCGGGCTGAGATCGCGGAAGCGGAGCGAAAGCAGGACACGGCGGGCTTGACTACACTGCTGAAAAAGAAGCTGGAGATCGACCGGGAACTCAGCGCCGGGCACCTGGGGAACAGGGTTACCGGGACGTAACCTCGATTTTTGCAGAATTCTTGCAATTTTAGAGGCTTGCAAGGCGGGAATTCGGCGGATTTTGGGAACCCTGATAGGGCTGGCTGACATCTAAGTTATTGACGGCGCTGGGCAGGCGAACGACGGCTGATTTTGTGGTAGCTCTGGCTTCACCAAGCCGTGCGGCCATGCTAAAATCTGTAGGTTTCCGCTCACGTTATAGTTCCGAAGAGTTCCCGCCGAAGTTCCAAACTGTCGGAAGGGTTATTCCTTCCTAACCGTGCGCCGCGAGAGGTATTCCGCTTTGGCTCTTGACGATAAGTACGATATTAAGAAATTGATCGATGCAGGCAAGGAAAAAGGCTATCTGACTTACAACGAAGTCAATGACCTGATTCCCCACGACCTGCACTCCCCTGAGGACCTCGACGATCTGCTCACCACCATCGGGACGCAAGGCATCGACCTGCTGGAAGGTTCCAAGCTGCCGTCCTCGGCGCTCGACAAGCGCTTTGAAGCAGAAGTCGAAGGAGAAGGGGACGAGGTCGAGCTCGACCTCACTCCGGGCGCGCTGGAAAAAACCAACGACCCGGTCCGTATGTATCTGCGTGAGATGGGCACCGTGCCCTTGCTGACGCGCGAAGGCGAAGTAGAAATCGCCAAGCGCATCGAACGCGGCCAGCTCAAGGTGCTCAAGGCGATCTCGCGTTCCCCCATCGTAATTCGCGAAATCATCGCTCTCGGCGAAGACCTCAAGAAGGGCGTCCGCTCTATTCGGGAAGTAGTGATCTTCGATGAAGAGGAAATCACCGAAGATGTGCTCATCAATCGGCTGAAGGACATCACCGGGAAAATCGACGAGATCAATAAGCACTACAAGAAAGCCGCTCAGCTCACCGAGAAGCTGCAGGCGCTGCCGGCGGTGAAACGCAAGCTGCGCGAGGGCCGTAGGGTGCGTTGGACCTTGGGCCGCGAGCTGGTAAAGCTCTCGCGGGATATTCGCCAGCTGGGTTTCACCAATAGCGAGCGCAAGCGGCTGATCGATCGCGTCAACAAGACCGTCGATTCCATGCGCGCTCTCGAACGCCAGGTGGACAGCGTCGAGAAGAAGGCTGACGCCGCTCGCAGCGACGAAGCCAAGAAGGAACTTCGCAAGCAGGCGCGCACGCTGCGCGCTGATCTGGAGCGCCTGGAGGCTGAAGCCGGAGCCAGCATCCTGGAGTTGAAGCGCACCCAGCGCGACATCATCCAGGGCGACATGGATGCTGAGCAGGCCAAACGCGAGCTGATCGAAGCCAACCTGCGCCTGGTGGTCTCGATCGCCAAAAAGTACACCAACCGCGGCCTGCAATTCCTCGATCTGATCCAGGAGGGCAATATCGGTCTGATGAAAGCGGTGGATAAATTCGAGTACCGCCGCGGCTACAAATTCTCGACCTATGCCACCTGGTGGATTCGCCAGGCGATCACCCGCGCCATTGCGGACCAGGCCCGCACCATCCGCATTCCGGTGCACATGATCGAAACCATTAACAAGCTGATCCGCACTTCGCGCCAACTGGTGCAGGAACTCGGTCGCGAACCGTCTTCAGAAGAGATCGCCAAGCGCATGGACATTCCGGTAGCAAAAGTGCGCAAGGTGCTGAAGATCGCGCAGGAGCCGATCTCGCTCGAGACCCCGATCGGCGAAGAGGAAGACTCACACCTGGGCGATTTCATCGAGGATCGCGCTGTGGTCTCACCGGCCGAAGCCGTGATCAATGTCAACTTGAAGGACCAGACGGCGCAGGTGCTGCGCTCGCTCACGCCGCGTGAAGAGAAGGTCATCAAGATGCGTTTTGGTCTGGAAGATGGTTCGGAACACACCTTGGAGGAAGTCGGGCAGTCGTTTGCGGTCACTCGCGAACGTATCCGCCAGATCGAGGCCAAGGCGCTGCGCAAGCTGCGTCATCCCTCGCGCTCGCGCAAGCTGCGGGCGTTTCTCGACGGAGTGCGCGACTAAGGCGCTTCAAAACTCCAACCTGTTGACCTGTCATTCTGAGCAAGGGCCGGGCTCACCAAACCCGGCCCGAGTCGTATGCTTTGAAGGGTACGGCCTTCAGGCCCTCCCTGAGGACTTCAAAGTCAATTGGGCTTTAGCCCCCGAAGAAAATTCATTCCCCGGCCTTACACAGTGATAAGTCTCGCCGACAGTCTCGCCGACGCCCTCGCCGAATTCAGCAGCGGTCCAGAACGAACTGCCTTGCGGCGCTGAGTACACATCCCGCCAACCGAACATCACATCCCCCGGAGTCAAGAGTCCTTGCGCCATCCCATATGGGGTGTCGTATACAGACACGCATGAAAACTGCATCAGCGCTGCTGGCCGTTTCCCTGCTGATCTCCTGTTCTAGCATTTCAACAACCGCGCAGAACGCGAGCGATGCTGTCATGTTCCGCGGAGACCCGCAGCACACGGGTGTCTATCCCGATAGCAAAATTCCTGCTGGCAAATTGAAGTGGAGCTTCGAGACGGGAAACAAAATTCGCTCGGCTCCCGTGCTCCATGCCGGCACGCTGTACATCGGTAGCAACGACGGCCACCTCTACGCTCTTGATGCCCAAACCGGCAAGCCGAAATGGAAATGCCAGGCCGCGGGCGCAGTGGCTTCGTCGCCTGCGGTTTATCGTGACACCGTGTTCTTCGAGGCCGGCGACGCCGCTATCCACGCAGTGGACGCCCGTACTGGTCGTGAGAGGTGGACGGTGAAAACAGGTATGCCAATCCCACCCGATCCGAAACTGATGTCGAATGGCAAGTGGGAATTCGAGCATTCGTCACCAGTGATTGCTGATGCAACGCTCTATATCGGCAGCGCCGACGGCAACATCTATGCCCTCGATCCTGCGACCGGAAAGCGGAAGTGGGTATTCAAAACGGCCGGCCGAGTGCGGGCAACCCCAGCTGTAGCGGATGCCGTGGTATATGCCGGGAGCATGGACGGAAACCTGTATGCCCTCGACGCCGCAAGCGGCGCGTTGAAGTGGAAGTTCAAAACTGCCGGCAACCAGTACTTTCCTCTCGGGGAAGTACAGTCCACACCCGCCGTCGGCGAGGGCGCGGTGTTCTTTGGGGCACGTGACGGCGCGCTTTATGCGGTCGAAGTAGCGACCGGGAAGCTGCGCTGGAGAGCCGACCAGGAAAACTTCTCCTGGGTGATCGGCGGGCCGGCGATCTACAAAGCCATGGTGATCGTGGGCACGTCCGATGCGCAGGACATCAAGGCTTACGACGCCAAGACCGGCCAGGTGAAATGGCAGGCCAAATCGCCCGAGCCAGCGAATGTCTTCGCCTCTCCCGTCGTCGTAGGCAACACTCTTTACGTTGGCGATTTCTACGGCACCATGCTGTGGTTGAATGCCGATACCGGAAGGCTTTTGGGCGTCTTTGCGACCGATGAGCGGATCGTCTCATCGGCCGTGGTCAGCAATGGCGTACTCTACTTCGGCGGCGAGGACGATTGCGTGTACGCGATCGAGTAACGGATTCCTGCGGTGCCGACACCAGATGTGGACTGAGTTCAGCGGGCCCTGCCGACCTCACAAGAGACCCTCGCTCCGATAGCTGTCTTCCCGCTGTCATCCTGAGCGAGGACGCGGTATACCAATCCGCGTCCGAGTCGAAGGACCTTGCGTTTTGCTTTTCCGCGCGACTCAGCTTCCTTGCTATGCGCCTAATAATTCCGGGCTTCAGCCCCTGAGGGAGTCTGGTGAGGATCACACACGGTTCGCAGCAGGAAACTTACATCCCCAGCTCGACCTGAACCGCGACGTTGGGCTTGGAATAGTACTTCTTCACGTCACCGGCGCCGTACTTCTCGCGAAATTTCTCGACCACTGACTTCACCGTCTTCGCGTCCTTGATGGGAACAGCACGGAACTCGCCTTTTGCATCGCGAGCCGCGATCCCAATGCTAGGGTTCGTAAGTACGTTCTTATACCACTGCGTATTCGATCCCTGTACCGGCAAGAGGTAGAGCGTCTTGCCTTCCAGGACAAACCAAACTGGATTGGAGATCGTGCGCCCCGACTTTCTGCCGGTCACGCTAAGGTCGATCTGGTTATAACGGGAGAGGCGGTCGAGGAGAATGGATTTGGAGTTTGTCGACATGGGTTTTCACCCCTTAGCGCCTGACGTCCGCCTTCCAGACCTGCGCCTGCATATAGAACTGAACATCCGCAACACGATCAAAAACCAATGTGTGGTCGTCAAGCCATCGTAAGTCGTAAGTTTCGTCCGCACTCTTGGCGGTGACCGCCAGCGATTTGAAGTCTCCATTGGCTGGCGCAACCCAGATGCGTGTTCCTCCCCAGAACTGAAGGTCCGGACGCAGTTTCCTAGGCCGTGGCTCGAATGTGACGTAAGCTACGAATTGACCATCAGGTGATGGTGTCGCTAGAGCTGCAGGTGCCCCAAATCTGGACATCACGCCGTTGCTTGCCATCAGGCAAGGTGATAACAAGAACCGAATTCTTACGGGCGAAGAATGTAAGTCGCGAACCATCAGCAAACCAGGGATTCCAGCTTGGCTTGATGTAGTCCCAATTCTCGTCCGGGTGAATGCTGATATCGCCTAAACACGTCCAGCTGTCCAGTTCAAGATCGTAAATCCATAGACGAGAACCGGGCCAGTCGCCCGCAATTGCGAGGTACCTTCCGTTCGGCGATGGAGCGATCAGATTTCCCTTCCAACCATCCTGCTGTGCGAGAACGCCGTATGGAGTCTCAAGCACGGTAATATTCCCGACTGAATGACTCCAGATCGCAGCTCTTGAACGAGCAAAATAGGAGACTCGCTCTGTGCCAAGCACATCTGGCGCGGCGGGGAGTTGTTCTTTGATTGAGTTACTTCCGTCAACCCGCACGAGGGAATACTCGCCGTCGCGATAACAAATCAGGAGACTGCCGTCCGGCGTCCAGCCAGACAAGAAAGAATCTGCTAACGATTGCTTCGCAACCAGGTTGCCGCCCGGATCCATCAGAGCGGTTTGCGAAATAAGACTGGAACGCCCCAGTCCGGCTGTCCGCTTATTCCATCCGATGCGGACGAAGGCAATATATTTCCCATCAGGACTCGGTATCGGGTTATAGGCATTTTCAGAAGACAGCAGGGTTTCGTTCGGTAGTCGAGCTGGCACCGCCGATATGAACCACGTACCTGCTGAGAGTACCAGGAACATGACGGCCGACACCCTGCCCATAGTGCTTCCTCGCGAGAGGATCGTATTCTAGCCTGCGAGATGTTGCCACGATTCAGGCGACCTCCCAATACGCCACAACCGGACTGAATCGAGCGATCGCGTCTAGTCATCGAACAGATAGATAAGACAGGCGTGCAACCATGAATGATCTTAAGAAGCTCGAAGACACTGTTTCTTCCTGGCCGCACATCTCAGTTCATCCCCACCGCTTTGGAGGCAGGGAATTCCGCTATGGCAATGCGGAAGTCGGACACCTGCACACGAATGGGACTGTGGACATTCCCTTTCCGCGGCCGGTGCGTGATGCCCTGTTGGCGAAGGGGTTGGCCGAGGAGCACCACTGGGTCCCAAATTCCGGCTGGGCGACATTTCATGTGCGCAAAGAAGAGGATCTCGAGCATGCCATCTGGCTCATGCGGTTGTCCTACCTGCGTTATGCGCTGAAGACGGCGCCTGATCCGCGTGCGCTGCTTAAGACCGAGAGTGAGCGCCTGCACCTGAGTGCCGAGTTGGAATCGCTGTTTCAGCCGTTTGTTCCGCTGTTTGCTCACGCAATTTGACAGGCACCGGCTTATTCCGCAGCCTCAGCTTCACCTCCCCTTGTCCCTGCAAGTTACTTTGGGAACGTGCAGGTGCCCACCAAAGAGTGCGTTTTCCTAAATAATGCGGATGATGGAGGTCTGAGCTTGCCGCGCTCCTCCCCAGAACTCGGACGGCGGAGGACTATGCCGCTAACCACGTCTGCAGAAGAGAATGCCAGGGACGTCGTCACGGTCGGGATAACTCGATCCAGCCTGCGCCGGATCATCTTGCTGGTAGCCCTGCTGGCAGCGGCGGGAGCCCTGGCGCAGTCAGGCGCCGTGCAGGCGGCATGGAAGCAGCTTACGGGCGAGCGCATCCGTGTGGCGGGGCCGCCGGTTGAAGCCACCGGCCGTAAGCTTGATCAGCGCGAGATCGACCGCATCCTCGGCCTTCCTCCGCAGCAGCAGGCCGAGCAGCTCTTGCAGGCCGCCACCAACCATTACGAGGGCGCCACCGATCTCATCGAGCAGCACGTGGATGAATGGCGCGGCCACCTCGAGTTCACCCAGAAGCTCAACGATCTCGATCTGACTGCCCGCTACAGCAATGACCTGCGCGTCCGCGCTGCCACCACTGAGCTCCTGCTTGCGACCTTCAACTACCCCAAAGATGGCGAGACCGTCGACCGGCTGGTAAGCATGGCAGCGGAAAATCCTTCTGCTCGCCCGCACGCCACCTGGGCGCTGGGAATGCTGGGCAATCGTGGCGTGCAGACGGAGCGCGTCATCGATGCCCTCGAGCGCTATGTCGACGATCCTGACGACAAGACTCAGTTCTGGGCGGTGGAATCGATCGCGATCGTCGGCACCAAGGAAACCATACCAATTCTGCTGCGGATCTTTCATGACGGCAAAACCCGCACGCAGCGTGAGCGCGCAGGCTGTGGCCTGGCGAAATCCGGTGCCTACACGCAGGAGGAACGCATGCTGGCCGTTTCCACGCTGGTGGAGTATGTGGAGCGCAACGATGTCGATCCGGAAACTCGCACCTGGTTCTTCCAGGCGCTGCGCGAGATCACCAATGTGAGCCTTCCCAATGATGCCAGTGCGTGGCGGAAGTGGCTGAACGAAGACGGTCATGCCAAGCCCTACGGTCCGGAAACCTGGACAGTGCGCGGCAACAGCTAGCCGCCGAGAGCAAGGGCTAACCGGACGGCGCGAGAAAACGAAGCGCAGAAAAAAATGATCGGCGATCCCGAACCCGCCCTGTTCACCATCTCCATCAGCCGCCGTCGCTTGCAATGGACGCTCGCAGCCGCGTGTGTGGTCATCTTCATAGGCGTACTTGGCGTGAGTTCGGGTGTGGCCCAGGCCGCGTGGCACTACATCACGGGACACAATGCCAGTGTCACAGGGCCGGTTTTGCCGGCAACTCACTCCAAATATTCGGAGCATGAAACCGAATACATCCCGAGCCGTCCTCCACAAGAGCAAGCGGAGCGGCTCTTGCAAGCCGCGGTCAACCACGATGAGGGCGCTACCGAGGTCATAGAGAAGCTGGCGCCCACCTGGTACGGGCACATTGCCCGCACAGAATCGCTGACCACCTTTGAGAATGAAGCCATGGCGGCCAATGACGTGCGCGTGCGCGCCGCAGCCATTGAAGTTCGGCTGGCGATTCTCGACCTGGAGAAGACGCCTGAAACCGTCAGCAGGCTCATCAACGAAGCCCAGGTTGATCCATCGAGGCGGGTCAAAGTCACTAGTCTGCTCGGCATGCTGGCCAACCGCGGAGTGCAGCCGCAGCGCGTGCGCGAATGGCTTCTCACCTGGCTGCACGACCCCGACCCCAAGGTGCGTGTAGCGGCGGTGCAGGCCTTGGCCATGATTGGCAGCGAGGATTCCGCCTCCGATCTGCTGAAGATCATCCGCGACGATTCCGACCCGCAGGTGCGCGCCCAGGCCTCCCACAGCACCGCCCGCACCGGCATGCTCACCGAGGAGCAGCGCTGGCACGCCGTACCGGAATTGATCGAGTTATCCGGACGTCTCACAGATCCCGATCGGCATAACGTCTTCGACGCACTGCGCGAGATCACTGGCAGAACCGACCTGCAAGACGATACCTGGGCGTGGCAAGGATGGTGGGACCAGCGCCTGAATCAGCCGAAAACGGAGCCAGGTACCAGCCCGCACCCGTAGTCTTCAGGCACACTCGCGAGATTTGCTTTGCTGACTGCTGATTACTGATTACTGATTACTGATTACTGACTGCTGAAGTGCTGACTGCTTCTCTCCGTGATACAACATTTGCTTCGTCCTGCATGGCTTCCTACTTCACACGTGGGCGCTTCGGCACTCCCCAATTCATCGCCGGAATCTTGCTGTTGGCGTTCTTTGTTCAGTGCCTGTGGTTTGCTGGCAGGGTTCCGCTGCGCGACCGGGAACTGAATACGATTGATCAGGGGCTGCGGCAATGGAAGGCTGGCGAAGTCCCGCAGACGGAACAGGCTTCGCCCCTGACTGGCCTGCTTGCCGCCGCGCCAGTTGTGCGTCACGTGCTGAGCGGAGACGAGCCGCCCGGTTACTGGCGCTGGCTCGCGCGGCTGCCATTCATGTTCATGGGAGTCGCTTTGGGAGCCTCCCTGTGGTACGTCTCCCGGCGGTTGTTTGGAAACCGCGGCGGTTACCTGTCCCTGGTGCTCTTTGCCTTTTCGCCTGTGGATGTGATCCGCAGTTCCACGGTTCAGCCCGGATCGGGCGCTGCCTGGGGAGCCTTTGGGCTGATCTTTACTTCAATTGCTGTAGCCCATACGCTCTATGCCCAGCGCGAGGTAGTGCTCTGGAACTGGCGGCGCATCCTGCTTCTGGGCGTGGCTTTGGGCGTGGCCGTGGCCTCGCAGTGTTCGCTCATCGTCCTGCTGCCGCTAGCCGCTGCGTTCATGCTCTATCTGGTTCCGGAACGGCGGGGAGCCGCAATCGCCATCCTGGCTGCGGGTTGCGCGATTGGAGTGCTCCTGCTGCTCGCCTCGTACGGATTCCACCTCGCCACACTGGTGCAGGCGGTAAGCAGCTCGCGCGCGCTGCAATTCCAAACCCAGATGCTTGGCATAAAGATCACCTACAACCTGTTGGCCGCGTTCTTTTGGGAGGTCCCAGCGGTCGCTCTGTTGCTGGTGATTGCCCTCGCGACCTTCGCTGCCTGGCCCCGCCCCCGTTATTTCGGCGTGATCGCACCCTTGCTGGTGTTCCTTCTGCTGCTGGGGATGGGGTTCTTGCTCCCCCATCAAGGCGGATTCGTTTTCTACCCGATCGCATTGCCCTTCGCATACGTTTTCATCGCTGGAGTTTTTTCTGATCTGCTGGAGTCACGCTACGCGGGAGTGGCGCTGGGCGTTGTTCTGGGAGTATGCCTGGGACACGTGATCTTCAGCCTCAGCGGTTTGCTGCGCCTGTAAAAAGTTGCGGAAAGACTCACTTGTGGCGAAGGGTTTTGAAGGGACGGCCTTCAGGCCGTCCCTAAAAGCTGCAAAAATCGATCGGGCCTTAGCCCCTGAGGGAAATTCAGGATCGGTGTTATCCGTCTTGATCCGTGGCCCTACTTGCCTCCCAGCAGTTGCCTAAGCACATACTGCAAAATTCCGCCGTGCTTGTAGTACAGCACTTCCTGCGGTGTATCGATGCGCAGCGTGCAGGCAAACTCTGACGTACTGCCGTCGCTCTTTTTCGTCCGCACTTTCACCGTGCTGCCGGGCTTAAAGTTGTCGAGCATTGCCCGCAGTCCGATGATGTCGAACACCTCCTCGCCGGTGAGCCCGAGCTTGTCCCCGTCCTGGTCGGGAAGGAACTGCAGCGGCAGAATGCCCATGCCCACCAGATTCGAACGGTGGATACGCTCGAAGCTCTCGGCGATCACGCAGCGCACACCCTGCAGCGCCGGTCCTTTCGCCGCCCAATCGCGCGACGATCCCGAACCGTACTCTTTACCTGCCAGAACAATCAGCGGCACGCCTTCAGCTTTGTACTTCATCGCGGCATCGTAGATGCTCATCTCCTGACCATCAGTAAGATGACGCGTGTAGCCGCCCTCGCGGCTGGGAACGAGCTTGTTGCGAATCCGCGTATTGGCGAAGGTGCCGCGCACCATCACTTCATGATTGCCGCGGCGTGAGCCATATGAATTGAAATCCTTCACTGCCACGCCACGCTCGATCAGGTACTTTCCTGCCGGGCTGTCCGGCTTTATCGATCCCGCGGGCGAGACGTGATCGGTAGTCACGCTATGGCCCAGCTTTGCCAGTACGCGCGCTCCTGTGATCTCCTGAACCGGCGGCACGGTCGTACTCATGCCGTCAAAGTATGGGGCCTGCCGGATGTAGGTGGATTTGTCGTCCCAGCGGAATGTCTGGCCTTGCGGCACATTCAGCGACCGCCAGCGCTCGTCTCCTTCAAAGACTTCGCTATAGGTCTTGCTGAACTGTTCCGCCTTCACACACCGGCGGATCGTCTCATCCACTTCTTTCTGCGTGGGCCAGACGTCGCGCAGATAGACCGGCTTGCCATCCTTGCCTTTGCCCAGCGGATCATTCACGGGATCGAAGTCGATGCGTCCAGCCAGCGCGAACGCCACCACCAATGGCGGTGACATCAGGTAGTTGGCCCTCACTTCGGAGTTAATGCGCCCTTCGAAGTTGCGGTTACCGGACAGCACCGAGGCCACCACCAAATCTTGTTCGTTCACCAACTCCGACACTTCCTGGGGCAACGGTCCGGAATTCCCGATGCACGTCGTACAACCGTATCCCACCAGGTTGAAGCCCAGTTCATCGAGGTACTTCGTCAGTCCCGCAGTCTTGTAATACTCGGTCACGACTTTCGAGCCGGGCGCCAGCGATGTTTTCACCCATGCGGGCCGCTTCAGCCCCTTCTCGACCGCCTTCTTGGCCAGCAAACCTGCGGCCAGCATGACCGATGGATTCGAAGTATTGGTGCAGCTGGTGATAGCCGCGATCACTACGCTCCCGTGGTGCAAATTGGACCGCAGATCGCCATTGCCGGATACTTTTGCCGCATTCGCCGGAGTCTTGGCATTAGGCTTCAGCAACGAAGGCAGAGCATCGCTAAACGACTGGTTGATGTGGCTGAGCGCAACCCGGTCCTGCGGGCGCTTAGGTCCGGAAACGCTGGGCTCCACACTCGCCAGATCCAGACGCAGAACCTTGGAGTAGGTCGCTTCTGGAAAATCAGGTGTGTGGAACAGCCCCTGCTCTTTGCAATAGGCTTCGACCAGTTCGATCTGCTCTTTGGACCGGCCGCTAAAAGCCAGAAAGCGCAGCGTCTCCTGGTCCACTGGGAAGATACCGCACGTAGCCCCGTATTCCGGCGACATGTTGCCGATAGTGGCGCGGTCAGCGAGCGGCAAATTCGCTAGACCCGGACCGAAGTACTCCACGAATTTGCCTACCACGCCTTCCTTGCGGAGCATCTCCGTAATCGTGAGTACCAGGTCGGTAGCGGTCGACCCCTCCCGCAGATTGCCAGTCAACCGCACCCCGACGACTTCCGGAATCAGCATTGAAACCGGCTGATTCAGCATGGCGGCTTCGGCTTCAATTCCACCCACGCCCCAACCCAGCACGCCGAGCCCGTTAATCATGGTAGTGTGCGAATCCGTGCCGACAAGCGTGTCGGGATATGCCATCGGATGGCCGCTCTGTCCTTTTGGCCCGATAAACACCACCCGCGCCAGATATTCCAAATTCACCTGGTGAACGATGCCGGTGTCGGGTGGCACAATGGCGAAGTTCTTGAACGCCGTTTGTCCCCACCGCAGGAAGGCATAACGCTCCTTGTTGCGCTGGAATTCCATCTCCGCATTGAGCTGAAATGACGCCGGGGTTCCAAACTCATCCACCTGCACTGAATGATCGATCACCAATTCCGCCGGCTGAATGGGATTGATTCTGGAGGGATCGCCTCCCAGCCGCGCCATGGCATCGCGCATCGCCGCCAGGTCCACGACCGCAGGCACGCCGGTGAAATCCTGCATCAAGACGCGGGCCGGCATGAACGCGATCTCCTGGCTCGAAGGCTTCTTACCATCCCATTTCGCGAGCGTGAGGATGTCGTCTTTCTTGACCGTGCCGTTCTCATTGCGGAGCAGGTTTTCGAGCAGGATTCGCAGCGAATAAGGCAAATGCCGGGTGGCGATTCCCTGTTTATCCAGAGCGTCGAGACCATAGATCTCGAATTCCCGGCCTCCGACGCGAAACACGGAGCGGCTGCCAAAACTATTCATGTGAAGTACCTTCAATTAGGTTGGATGTAGGGTTCGGGAGTGCGATGCAAACAGGACGCCGGAGACCCGTCTCCCAAACAGATTAGTGTAATCTCTCGGGAATGCTTTTTGTACTCTTCAGCTAAACAGTATGCACGGCCTGCACCAGCAGCCACGCATTCAACACCGCAATGAACACAGCCGTCACCCACGCCAGTGCTTTCAACCACGCCGGATTGACGAACTCGCCCATTTTGCGGCGATCGCTGGTGAACATAACGAGGGGAACTACGGCGAAACTCAATTGCATGCTCAGCACGACCTGGCTGAGGACGAGCAGCCTGGCAGTACCGCTGGCGCCGGCAATCGCCGTGACTATCACTGCGGGTATGATGGCCAGCGCACGCGTAATCAGCCGCCGCAGCCAGGGCCGCAAACGGATATTCAGAAATCCCTCCATCACCACCTGACCGGCCAGGGTTCCGGTCAGCGTGGAGTTCTGCCCTGAAGCCAGCAAAGCCAGGGCAAAGATCGTGCTCGCACCCGTCACTCCCAGCAACGGGGAAAGTAGCTTGTAAGCGTCCTGAATTTCGGCTATGTGGTTGTATCCAGCCTGGTAGAACGTGGCCGCTGAAACGATCAAGATGGCGGCGTTCACAAGCAGCGCGATCGTCAGCGCCCCCGCCGAATCGATCTGCGAATACTTGATCGCTTCCCTCATGCCTTCGCGGGTGCGGGCAAAATCACGCGTCTGCACGATCGCCGAGTGCAGATACAAGTTATGTGGCATCACCGTCGCGCCGAGGATTCCGATGGCGATATACAACATGCCCGGATCTTTCAGGATTTGCGCCGAAGGAATGAACCCCTGGGCGATTCCTAACATGCTCGGTCGCGAGAACAAGATCTCCAGCCCGAAGCACACCCCGATCACCGCGATAAGAGTGATGACAACCGCCTCAATGTAGCGAAATCCTTTCTGCTGCAGGAAAAGAATCACCAGGACGTCCAGAGCGGTAATGCACACGCCCCACAGCAGGGGGATGTGAAATAGAAGATTGAGAGCAATGGCCGAGCCAATCACCTCCGCCAAATCGCAGGCGGCAATCGCAACTTCGGCAAACACCCACAGCAGAATTGTGGTTCGCCGGCTGAACGAGTCGCGGCAGGCCTGCGCCAGGTCGCGTCCGGAAACGATTCCCAACTTCAACGCCAGGCTCTGCAGCAAAATGGCCATGAGGTTGGAGATCATGATCACCGACAGCAGCTTGTAGTTGTACATGGAGCCGCCAGCCAGGTCGGTGGCCCAATTTCCGGGATCCATGTATCCCACTGCTACCAGGAAGCCGGGACCGGCGAAGGCGATTAGTTTGCGCAGAAATGCCGGCGAGTCAGGTATGGGAAGCGTGCGGTGCACCTCTGGCAGGCTCTGCTGTTCTCGCTCCAGGTTCCAGGTTTTGCTATCGCTCGCCATAGTGCCTAAGACCTTGCCAATCGATCCGCTGTTGCCCTTTAGCAGGAGCAAATTTAGAAAGGTGAACCGGAGTTAACCCCGTGTTTCTGAGCGCCCGCCATGGCGATGATTTTTGTCTGCCGAAACCCAAACCCTCTCCGCCGCTGCTCCACCCAGCGGCACAACCCCAGCCTCGCCTTCCAGTGTGAGGGTTTGGTCGTAGTTACGGTTCACCACATGAATCTTGGCCCCGGGACGCACGCCGCGGCTGTCGAGAAACTCCAGCAGCTTGCGGTCGCGCTCGTACAGCGCAGCTACGGTGTATGTCTTTCCTGGTTCGGCGCTGGACAGCAGCACCAGACCCCGCCGTCGGCGCGATGCGGGGCTCTCCGGCGTGGTCAGATTGCCGTGCGGACAGGCCCTCCCGCGTCCCAGTTTTTCCACCAAGCGAGCCTCGAAATCCGCTGAAACCGCGTGTTCCAGCCGCTCTGCCTCGTCGTGGGTTTTGTACCATTCCATGCCAAACACTTCGTGGAGCATCCGCTCGATCAGGTGGTGGCGCACCATCAGATGGCGAGCGATCTCGCGCCCCGCCGCCGTCAGACGAACCCGCCCATCGGCGTGCACCGTCACTAGACCATCCTTCTTCAAGCGGCGTAGCGCCATAGTTACGGCCGGCGCCGATACCGAAAGCCAGTGCGCCAGGGTCGCCGAGATCACATCCGTGCCCTCGCTCTCGGCTTCCATAATGGCCTTGATGTAGTCCTCTTTGGATACCGTGATCATGCAAATTACAATTATACGCTATGGGTTAACTACGATTAACACAAGAATATCAATTCCTGCGGTAAAACCCGGTTACTTCGGTACAGGCGCGACCCTCAAATCGAATCGCAAACGCCCCCGCCGAAGCCTGGTTAAGCGTTTGACACGGCAGGCGTTACTTCCCTAACCTTGGTCGCGGGAGACACATGAAAGTCCTGGTCATCGGCAGTGGGGGCAGGGAACACGCGATTGTCTGGAAACTGCGCCAATCGCCTCGCATTTCACAGCTTTATTGCGTACCGGGAAACGGTGGTATCTGCGACGAAGCTGAATGCATTCCCGCAGAGGTCAAAGATGTGCCTTCCCTGCTGCAGATTGCGCGCCGCATCGAACCCGACCTCACCATCGTCGGACCCGAGCTGCCACTGGCCAACGGCGTTGTGGATGAATTCCGCCGCAGTGGCTTCCGCATCTTCGGCCCTACCGCTTCCGCCGCCCGCCTGGAGTCGAGCAAGATTTTCGCCAAAGAATTCATGTTGCGGCATCGCATTCCGGCCTCGCATTTCGTTATCTGCACAAACTTGCAGGAACTGAAAAGCGCTCTCCCGCACTTCAGCGCTCCCATCGTGATCAAAGCTGACGGGCTGGCGGCGGGAAAGGGAGTCGTTCTGGCGCAGAGCCGCGAGGAGGCCTCCGAGGTCGCCCAGAAGATGCTCAGTGGCCAGCTTCTAGGCGATGCCGGCAAAGCCGTCGTGCTCGAGGAATATCTCCGCGGCGAAGAGCTCTCATTTCTAGTGGTGAGTGACGGCGAACGCGTAGTTCCTTTGGTCGCCGCACAGGATTACAAACGCATCGGCGACGGCGATACCGGTCCCAACACTGGCGGCATGGGCGCCTATTCCAGCCCTGCAATTGTGGACGACAAGATGCGCGATTGGCTGGTCACGCACATCGCGCGCCCCACCATCAGCCACATGCGAGCCGAGGGCATCGAATATCGCGGCATCCTTTATTGTGGCTTGATGATGACCGCCCGCGGACCTATGGTGCTGGAGTTCAACGCTCGCTTCGGCGATCCCGAAACCCAGCCCATTCTCATGCGCCTGGAAAGCGATCTGTTCGGTGCCTTCATGGCTTCCACAGAAGGACGAGTGAGTGACGGAGACTTCAAGTGGTCGGACGATTCCACGGTCTGCGTGGTGCTGGCATCGAAGGGATATCCCGACACCCCGGAAGTGGGTAAACCGATCTTCGGGCTCGAAGACGCAGCGCGCGTGGAAGGCGTCAAGGTCTTTCACGCGGGAACCCGAAAAGAAGGCAACACCTACTACACCACCGGCGGCCGCGTGCTCGGAGTCACATCCCGTGCTCCCGATCTCGCCACCGCGGTCTCACGCGCTTACGAAGCGGCGGGCAAAATCCAATTCGATGGCATGCAGTACCGCAAGGACATTGCAGCCCGGGCGGTGAAGCGATGACGAACAGGCCCGGCTTCTACAACGGCAAATCCTTCAGCCAACTCCTCAATTCTTTTCCCAGGTCTGGGCGCTTCAGCGCGAACTCCACTGTCGCCTTCAGAAACCCCAGTTTGTCTCCCGTGTCGTGACGCTTGCCTTCAAACAGGAACCCGTAGATTTTCTCGTGCTTCAGCAGCTGGCGCAGTCCATCGGTGAGTTGCAGCTCTCCGCCACTGCCCACACCGGTAGATTCCAAAGCCTCAAAGATGCGCGGGGTCAGAATATAGCGCCCAATGATGGCGAACTTCGATGGGGCTTCCTGAGGTCGCGGTTTCTCGACCAGATTGGTAATCTCATGCAGCCTTCCGGAGAACTTCCCGTCCACAGGATTGGCGGCGATCACGCCATAGGCAGAAATCGCGGCTCCTTCCACTACCTGATTGGCAATCACTGAGCATTGAGTCTGCTCGAATACTTCCATCATCTGCTTCAGGCAGGGAACGGGGGCATCGATGACGTCGTCAGCAAGCAGTACGGCGAAAGGTTCATCGCCCACCAGCTCGCGCGCAGTCAGTACGGCATGTCCAAGGCCCAAGGCTTCCTTCTGTCGCACATACGCGACATGAATCATGTCGGAGATCTGGCGCACGATGGCTAGCAGATCGAATTTCTTTCGCTCTTCCAGCATCTTCTCCAGTTCGTAGCTGGTGTCGAAGTGATCTTCGATGGCCTGCTTGCCGCGTCCGGTGACGATGATGATCTGGTCGCAGCCTGCCGCCAATGCCTCCTCCACGCCATACTGGATGATGGGTTTGTCGACCAGCGGCAGCATTTCCTTGGGCTGGGCTTTGGTGGCCGGCAGGAAGCGCGTGCCTAATCCTGCTGCGGGGAAGACTGCTTTCCTTACTTTCATAATCTCGGCTCAGTCGGGCTGGCGAGCATACGCTCTGATTCCCCGATTGCCTAACAGAGTTGTCTTAGAGCACTGGGCTGTTGTTTCCCAGCATGGTTTCACGGATGAGCTTCACCGGAGGGAAGCCCTGTTTGAGAAAAGTATCGTGGAATTCCTGCAGCGAGAATTTGTCGCCTTTGATCTGCTTGTAGTCCTCGCGCAGCTTCATGATTTGCAGCTTACCCAGCGTGTACACCAGGTAAGTGGGATCGGAAGTGCCGCGCTTAGCCTCGCGTTCGGCTACGGCGTGCGTCTGATATCCGTCTTTGACAAAGAAATCGGTTGCTTGTTCCAGCGTCATTTTGCCGGTGTGCATGGAGATGCCCACAATAAAGCGCGCATCTCGCAGCAAGGCATCCTGCAACTGCCCGAGGCGTAACTGCAGGAAACGAGGGTCCGCCGGTGAGCCTGGGGGGCGCCCATAGCCCTCATCCAGCATCATCTGCTCGGTGTAATGCGCCCAACCTTCCGCATTGGAAGCGCACCCGGCCAGTTTCCGCACCTTGGACGGAGCGTGGTAAAGCCACAGGAACTGCGTATAGTGACCGGGAAACGCCTCATGCACCGCCGTGCTGATGATGGTGCCGCGATTGAATCCCTGCAGCCATTCTTCGGTTTGTTGTTTGGACCAGCGAGCATCGGGAAGGGTTACGTTAAAGTACGCCTCGGTAGCCTTGGTTTCATAGGGACCGGGTGTATCCATAGAAGCCGAGGTCAGCGCCCTGGCAAATGGAGGCGTCTCTTCCACAATCGGCATCACCTGCGACGGAATGGTCACAATGTGGTTTCTCTCGATGTACTGACGCAGGCCGCTGAGGACATCTCGAAAGCTCTGCAGCAGGTTATCCCCGGTCGGGTGATCTTTTTCCAGATCGTCCAGGATCTCCTGCGGCGTCTTCTTGGGATCGATTTGCGCCGCTACCTCCTTGAAATGCTGCTGGTTCTTACGCAGATCCTGGTATCCGATCTCCAGCAGACGGTCGAGCGGCGTATCGACCATTTCGTCGTATTCCAGCTTCTTGCGGTAGTTCTCCGCACCGATGCGGAAGTCCCCCTGGGAAATGGGTAGCAGATCTTCCTGCAGGAAGTTCTGATACTTTTCCAGCGCGCTGATCACCCCCTGGTTCGATTCTTTGAATTCCGCCAGCAACGCCGGATCTTTCACGCCGGCAAATGCTTCAGGCACATCCTTTTGGAAAAAAGAGATAAGCCCCGGCATCTGCTCGATGGCCACCTGGGTGTACACCTTGGGTGGATTGTTGAGGTTGGCACGGGCGGCCGTAAATACCGCCGGCATCTGCTTCTCTCGCGCGATCAGAGATCGCAGGCGATCCTCCGGCGGCGCGAATTTGCGCGACATGATCACGAATGCGCTGCCGGTGATCCCGCTGGAATAGCGGTCCGGATTCTTCTCCCATGGCCGGATGCTCTCCAAACTCAGCAGCGTGCTGTTGATGCTGGCTACGATCAACTGGTAATCCTGCTGCGCTTCCAGGGGCAAACTTGAGGCATCGAATTTCTCCAGCCGGGCGCGAAATTGGCGGTTGAAGGCGATCTGCTGATCGATATTCTTCCGCGAATAGTCCTCTAGCTGCGTATCGTATTGATGAAAACCCGTGGCGGTAGCTTCGCTGGGGTGGTAACCGAAAAACCCGTCAAAATACTCATCCACCAGCTTGTTCCACGACTCGAGCGCCGCGCTAGAACTGGGAGGAGCCACGGCTTGCTGCGCCATCTTATGGTTTCCTTGCTGAGTTTGGGCTTGAGTGAAAAAAGAACACGCGATCAACACAAGGAGAACGGCTCGAATTGTAGTTTGCATAGACAGTCTGTAGACGATTCAACTTACCATAGGAAAGCACATTTGTCGGGTTTGTATACACCGGAAGATATAAGCAAGTGCTGCGGAACTACCGAACCACCTGATCTCCGGTTGCTCCCACCTGCTCCGCGGCCAATTCCTCCAATAAACGTTTGAGCCGGGCCAGCACCTCTTCGGCCGCGGTCGCTGTCATGGTGAATTTCAGAATGCCTGCCGGTGTGAACTGCGCCCCCTTCTGCCGGGAGATGAAGCGCATCAGCCGTTCTGGGTCGATTCCTGCGTTTTCCGCGAACTTGATATTTACCACATCGCGATGGCGGTCGATGCCAATCACGCCGACGCGCTGGCACAGCAGTTTGAGCGTCGCATACTCCAGCAGGTTTCCCACCGCCGCAGGCGGGGGCCCGTACCGATCTTCCAATTCACCCGCGACATCGGCCAGCTGGCTCTCGCTCTCTACTCCCGCCACGCGCTTGTACATGCGCAGTCGCTGGTTCTCTTCGGCAATGTAAGTCGCGGGAATGCGAATGTTGATGCCGAGATTGAGCTGCGTCTCCACCTCCTGCGGGGCCACCTCTCCCTTCAACTCGCGAACCGTGCGCTCCAACATTGATGTGTACAGCTCGAATCCGACAGCATCGACGTGGCCGCTCTGCTCACCACCCAACATGTTGCCGGCGCCGCGCAACTCAAGATCGAGGGCGGCAATCTTGAAGCCAGCTCCCAGATCGGAAAACTCCTTCAATGCGGCAAGCCGCCGCCGCGCCAGCGGCGTCAGTTCCGTATCAGGTGGGATCAGCAGGTATGCATAAGCACGGCGGTTCGAGCGTCCTACCCGCCCGCGCAACTGGTACAGTTCCGAGAGTCCGTAGCGGTCGGCACGATTAATAATGATGGTGTTGCACAGCGGAATGTCCAGCCCGTTCTCCACAATGGTCGTGGCCACCAGGATGTCGGCTTCATGGCGCACGAATTTGAGCATCACTTTTTCCAGTTCGCCCTCCGACATCTGTCCGTGCCCCGCGATCACTCGCGCCCGTGGCACCATTTCCTGCACGTGGGAGGCGATCTCGTAAATCGATTCCACACGATTGTGGATGAAATAGACCTGCCCGCCGCGTTCCAACTCATGTTCAAGCGCCGAACGCACTAGCTTCTCTTCGTACGGCGCGACCACGGTCTGAATTGCAATCCGGTCTTTGGGTGGAGTTTCGATCACGCTCATGTCGCGCAGACCCACGAGTGACATGTGCAGAGTCCGCGGGATGGGCGTAGCCGACATGGCCAGAACGTCCACTTCCTTCCGCAGCTGCTTCAGCCGTTCTTTGTGGCGTACGCCAAAGCGCTGCTCTTCATCGATGATCACCAGCCCGAGGTCGGCAAAATTCACGTCCTTTGAAAGTAGCCGGTGGGTGCCGATCACGACATCCACCTGCCCGTGCTCCACCTTTTGTGCAATCTCTTTCTGCTCTTTTGGTGTGCGGAAGCGGCTTAGCATCTCCACGCGAATGGGAAATGCGGCGAATCGCTGCTTGAACGTCCCGAAATGTTGAAATGCGAGCACCGTGGTAGGAGCGAGCACCGCCACCTGCCGATTGTCGCTGACCGCCTTGAAGGCCGCGCGCATGGCGACCTCAGTTTTGCCGTAGCCGACATCGCCGCAGAGCAGACGGTCCATAGGCGTTCCCAACTGCATGTCGCGCTTCACGTCGGAGATGGCTGTAAGCTGATCTTCGGTCTCGTTGAATTCGAAGGCGTCCTCGAATTCCCGCTGCCACTCGGTATCGGCGGGATACGCATGGCCCTCCGCCAGCTTGCGCTGGGCATAGAGCTTGAGTAGCTCTTCCGCCATGTCCCGCATGGCTTTCTTGACCCGCGCCTTGGTCTTCTGCCACTGCGCGGTGCCGAGCCGGTTCAGCACCGGCCGGGCTCCCTCGGCGGAGCGATATTTCTGTACGAGATCAAGCCGGGTCAGAGGAACATACAGCCGCGCTGCCTCCGCGTACTCCAGCACCATGAATTCCGCATTCGATCCATCCGTCTGCGGTATTTCCTTCAGTCCGTCGTACTGCCCGATCCCATGCTCCACATGAACCACGTAGTCGCCCACGGCCAGATCGCGAAAATCGGATGCGAAGGCGGCAGTCTTTGATTTTTGCCGCAGAGGTCGAATCGCAGCCACTTCCGACTCATCAAACAGGTCACTGGCGCCAAAGATCACCAGGTTGACTTCGGGCAGCGTCACTCCATCTGGGACGAAGCCTTTGACGATCGTCGTCAGCACTTCTTCGCCCGCCAGGTAAGCGGCGTCATCCACGTGCGTCTCGCCTGGACGTGGTGTACGGCTGCCCAGGCGGAAGCTGACCCCGTATTCACTGAAAATTTCTGCCAACCGCTCCACTTCGCCTGTATTGCCGGCAGCGAAGACAACGCGCTGATTCTCAGCAGCGAGTTTTTTCACCTCCTCCACCATGGCCGCCACGGAACCATGAAATTTCATTGCCGGCTGCGTGCTGAAACTTAGGTGCAGGCTTTCCTCATCAGTGCCAAGTCCGAGGTGCTCCAAATCGGCGCCGGTCATGGAATCGACCCGCATCCACCAACCATCGGGAGCGAAATAGAGATCCTCCGGTCGCACCAGATTTCCAATCCCGCTGCGTTCGTGAGCACTCTCTACTTTCTCCCACCAATGCTCCAGTTCGCTCTTGACCAGCGAGGGTTCGTTGATCAGCACGCTTGCCTGCGGTAGCAGTCCGAAGATGCTCTCTCCAGCTCCTGCCACAGGCGCATACAGCTCCCACCCGGGAAACACTGTGATACCTCCCGCGCGTATCGCGTCCTCGATTACTTCTTCACGCCCGCTGACCCGCGCCCCGGTCAGCCGTGCGTGAATCGCTCCCAGGGTTTCTTCGCGTACGGGTGTATCCGTCAGCGGCATCAGCACCAGATCGTCGACCGGGCTGGAAGAACGTTGCGTTGCCGGATCAAACTTGCGGATCGATTCGATCTCATCCCCGAACAGCTCGACACGTAGCGGGCGATCAAATTCTGGCGGATATACATCGAGAATTCCGCCGCGAATTGCGTATTCACCCGGCATCTCTACCACGTCGGTACGTGAATAGCCGACCAGGTTGAGCTGCGCCACCAGTTTCTCGATATCCACGACCTCGCCGCGGTGGAACACCTGCCCCAAGTCGAAGTAATACTCTGGCGACTGTAGTTTCATGACAGCGGCAGCTACCGGAATGATCGCCACGCGAGCTTCGCCGGTGGTAATCCGCCACAGCGCCTTGGCTCGTGCCTCCTGAATTTCAGCGTGCGGCGAGAGATTTTCGAAGGGAAGTACGTCATAGGCGGGAACGCTGACGATCGCATCCGCTGCAAGCGCTCCCGTCAGCTCGCAAAAACCTTGCACCCGGGGGAGCATCTCTTCGGCGGCGCGGTTATCGGCCACTACCAGGATCAGCGGCCGCGACGCCGCGCGCGCCAGCAGCGGAATGAGCAGGGATTTAGCTGTCGGAACGAGCCCGGACATACCTATCCGTCCCGCGCCCGTCTTGAGGTGGGAGGTCAGGCGCGCAAAGGCGGAAGTTTTCTCCACGTCCGCAAACAGCTCGCGGACGAACGGCAGAATCATCGCTCTTCAATTTTACAGGACGATGTGTGGCGCAGGCACTCCTGCCCGCGAGGATTGCGAGAGCTATCGGAAAATTTCGGTGAACTTGGCGTTGCTTTCTGAGTTATTACCGAAGAGCTGTGCCGCTTAGTGGCTACTCTGCGGGCTTTTGTCCCATGGCCGCTTCCTGCTTCGCAAACCACTCAGCCAAATGCTTGCGTGCGGCCGCAGGAACCTGTTCAAATCGCACTCCCGCGCGGCCCTGCTCATCGGACCAGACCACAACCGCCCGCAACTGCACCTGTGAACTTCCCGGCAAGGTAAATCGCAGCTGGGCCACTGACTTGGGAGCAATCACGCAGTTCATTTTCAGCGCCATCCCGCCTTCGCTGATGTTAACTGCGACTCCGGCATACTCCGTCTTCTCATCGAGACTCACTCCTACGGGTGCCTCAATGTCATATCGGAAGTAACGGCGCCGTTCGCTCACCATCAGGCCGTAGGCTGCTCGAAAACTCGACTTGGCGCGCTCCGCCGAGATCGGCTTCTCGAGCGCCAGATGAGCTCCCATATCAAGTGCCGCCTGCAGACTGGTGCGGCCGTTGACAATGGCAAATGCCATGGAATCGCTGTTGGAAGGCGTATTCTTTACTGCCTGCAGCACGTCCACGCCTTCCGGCAGGTCGTCACAATCGATGATCACCGCGTCGAACTTGTGGCGGCGTAGGTCCTCGCCCGCCCACTCCGGCATCGTGTAAACGAATACTCCGATGCCTAACTCGCTCATGGCGCGCTTCAGCACATCCGTCATCTCGGCGTCGCGACTGAGCAGCAATGAGCGCAATTCCATCACCCAGACATGATAGGCGTTGCCCTGACCGGGAGTAACGCACGTGAGGTCATGTACTTGGGGCCAGAGAGACATTTTTTGTCAGCTCTCGCTGGCCCACTGAGGCTCGTCCCAGGACGGCGAACTCCGCGTCTGGCCCAGATTTTGCGCAACCATTGGTCCTACAAAGGTTTCTAATTAGGTATAGAGTTAACGGAACCAGTTGCGCCGGTCCCGTTTAGAGGTACGATTCCACTGTGAAACGCGTATTCCAATTCGGGTTGTTGGTGATTGCGCTAACGGCTGCCCCGCTGTTCGCGCAAATTTATGGCGTACCGCCATCGGTCACTTCGTTTACAGGAAAGTTTGCCAACGGCCCGGCGCCGAGCGTCACTTCCTACAACGGAACAAATATTGCGCCGGGCGCGCGTCCCAGCGTGACCTCGCTTGGACCTCGCGGCTACACGCCCGGATTTGCGTGTGCTTCTCCCGTGGGATGCATCAATCCCGCTTTCACTCCGACAATCGATTTCACCAACGGGCGCGTGCTGTTGGGGCAGAAGATAAATACCAGAGGCACGCATAATGGGCGCCCAGACCACGACCGTCGCGGCGGGTATCCGGTCTATGTTCCGTATGCGTATCCATACCCGGTAGCCGTGGATTCCTCCGCCCAGGACGAAGATCAGCCACAGGAAGAGCCCCCCGGCCCAACCGTGTACGACCGTTATGGCAATGGACCGTACGCGCCAATGCAGAGTGGACCCTATGAAGGACCCCGGTACTATGACCAGAGGGCTAAGTTAGCTGACCCCCAACCTCCAGCCAACGCCGCTGCTGACGCCCAGGTTTCCGAACCTCCAAGCGCGCCACCAAGGTCTCTCACCCCAACTGTGCTTGTTTTCAAGGACGGCCACCAACAGCAGGTCACCAACTACGCGATTGTGGGCGACACCCTGTTTGATCTGGGGACGTTCGTTGCCCACCGGATCAAACTCGCCGACCTGGATCTGGACCAGACGGCGAAGGTGAATGAAGATCGCGGCGTAGAGTTCAGCCTGCCTGCGTCGTACAAAAATTGACCTTGATCCTGTCATGTTGAGCGAGGGCCGGGCCAAGAGTTCCCGGCCCGAGTCGAAACACCTTTTGTTTCTCGACCACGGGCTACATAGGTTTCCCGGGCAACACACTTCAAATCCTCACAAAACCTTAACCACGTCGCGTTAGACTTGGGGCTCGCTCATTTAGCGGATAACATTCACCGTCTCGGATTTTCTGTTTCCTCAAAAGCACAGGCGGTTGTGCCTTCAAAGCCATGGCAGGCGAAAACAACTCTTCCTCGCGGCAGAAAACCTCTCGTGGTTTTTCGCTCGGTCCCGCGTCGTCTCGCATAGCCATCGCCTATATTCTCTTATCTGCGCTTTGGGTGGTGTTCTCCGATGCCATCCTTCATCTGATCCTCGGCGCGTCTCCGGTTATTTGGAAGCTCGAAAGCCTCAAGGGGCTGATATTCGTACTTCTTACCGGTCTTTGCCTGCTGCTTGCCTTCCAATCCGCGGAGGTGAAGGAATACACCGCTCGACGACGCGCCGAATCTGCCGTGCGGCGGATAATCCAGGCCAACCTGATCGGAACTTTCTTCTGGGAGAAAGATGGCTCGCTGCGTTACGCGAACGAAGCTTTCCTCGATATGTTGGGCTACACCCGCGAGGATCTCAAATCGGGTCTGCTGCGCTGGCAGCGGATTTCTCCACCGGAAGACCACGAACGCGACCAACTGGCGCGGCAGCAGTTGGAAACGACCGGCCTGGTGCCGAATTCCGAGAAGGAGTTCCTGCGCAAGGATGGATCGCGGGTTCACGCGATCTTTGGCGGCGCCATGCTGGAGGGCACTCCTCAGATCGGCGTGATCTACGCGCTCGACATCTCTGCTCTAAAAACTGCCGAGCGCGAGCGCCATGAGCTGGAAGAACAACTTCGCCAGATGCAGAAGCTGCAGGCCATCGGTCAACTCGCCGGCGGCGTGGCTCACGACTTCAACAACCTTCTGAACGTGATGATGGGCTACACCAGCCTGATCGAAGCACGGCTCGCTGCAGAAGATCCTCTGCGCCTGAAAACCCATCAGGTGATCAAGGCCGGGGAGAAGGCCACAGCGCTGGTTCGCAAGCTGCTCGCCTTTAGCCGCCGCCAGGAGCTCAATCCGGTGGCGCTCGATTTGAATAGCATTCTGGCGGAGATGGGAACTATCTTCCGGCAAATTCTCGGGGAGAAGATCCGGCTGCACATCCATCCCGCTCCTGCCCTGTGGGCGATCAAGGCCGACCCCACGCAGATGGAACAAGTCCTGATGAACCTGGTGGTCAATGCGCGCGATGCAATGCCCGACGGTGGCAGCCTCACCATCGAAACTGCCAACATCGACCTCGACGAAAACTACGCGCGCTCCCACCAGGTCACAGCGGGTTCCTACACGATGCTCGCGGTCACCGATACCGGTATCGGGATGAGCCATGAAACCATGTCCCACATCTTTGAGCCTTTCTTCACTACCAAGCTGGTGGGTGAAGGCACCGGATTGGGACTATCCACCACTTACGGCATCGTTACCCAGAGTGGTGGCCACATTGCCGTCGAAAGCGAACTCGGCTGCGGAACAACCTTCCGGGTTTACCTGGCGAAAACTGAGGAGAAACTGGAAACCAAACCCGCAACCGTTCCGATTCTCGCCGCCCAGGCTGCCGAGGGCCCCCGGGCCGCGGAAACACTGCTGATCGCCGAAGATGCCGATGACCTGCGCATTCTCCTCGATCACATCCTGCGAGCCAAGGGCTACCAGGTGCTGCTGGCGAAGGACGGGGAGCAGGCCGTGGCGGCGTCCGTTGCGCACCAGGGTCCAATTCACCTCATGATCACCGACGTCATCATGCCCGGACTCTCCGGACCGCAAGCAGCAGGGCGGATCCGCAAGCGGCGGCCGGAGATCAAAATCCTCTATATGTCGGGATATGGAACTGAGGCTATGACTCGCGAGGGAACCCTGCCGGAAGGGGAAAATGTGATCGATAAGCCGTTTCGCACCGAGTTCCTGGTGCGCAAGGTCCGCGAATTGCTTGACGCAAGTTAATTTAGTAATTACGTAGGACCGGACATCCTCGTCCGGGGTCCCCGGCAAACCCGCTTTTGGTTTGCTGGGGTGGTCGTCCGGTCAAGCCGAGCCCAGCTCGGCCCCCCCGAGAATTGAGCCATTAACTCCCTTGCTTCCAGTTAGTTCCGACCCATATTACGTTCGTACCCCGTGATATAATTTCTTTGTACCCAAACGACCCGTAACTTCCTGTAAATGCAATTATTTACGCAGAATCTCGCCGCTCCCAGAGTTTTTGTCAACATCGATCACCGCAGCCCTGCTCCGGCAGATTGTGACGCGGGCTCGACCTCCGCAATGAAAAGTCGCAGCCCGAGATTTTGAGCACGAACTGAGCTCTTGAAGGAACGCTAACCAATGGCAGACGAACAGAATCCCCAAGATCAACTCCCCCTCGGGGGTGATGGCAGCGGCGGCGGCATGGGCCCTGGCGCCGCCAACATTCAGCCGATCAACATTGAAGAAGAGATGCGGCGTTCGTATCTCGACTATTCAATGTCGGTCATCATCGGGCGCGCACTGCCCGACATTCGCGACGGCCTGAAGCCCGTCCATCGCCGCATTCTTTACGCCATGTACGACATGGGTGTGCTGCATAACCGCAAGCACATGAAGTGCGCCGGTGTGGTCGGCGAGTGTCTGAAGAAATATCACCCGCACGGCGATAGCGCTGTCTACGACGCCCTCGTCCGCCTGGCCCAGCCCTGGAACATGCGCTATCCGCTCATCGACGGCCAGGGCAATTTCGGCTCCGTCGATGGCGATCCTCCCGCGGCCTACCGTTATACCGAGTGCCGCCTCACCGCCATCGCCGAAGAGATGATGGCCGACATCGAGAAAGACACGGTCGATTTTGTCGAGAACTTC
>DASPRM010000067.1 GCA_035624455.1 Terriglobales bacterium | reverse complement strand
AGGCCAAGAAAAAGCAGAAGAAGGCGAAGCTGGATACCGATCTCGACGCCAAAGCGCTGAAGGAAGTGGTAGAGGAGTACAAGAAGGTAGTCAAGAAGCACGCCAAGCGCGACTTCCCGCAGGATCCGCACGAGCAGCTATCCATGGCGCGCGATGCCGTGTTCCGGTCATGGAACAACGATCGCGCCAAGCACTACCGCCGCATCAACAACATCTCCGATGACCTGGGCACGGCAGTCAATGTGCAGGCGATGGTGTTCGGCAACCTGGGCGAGAGCAGCGGCACGGGTGTTGGCTTTACCCGCAATCCTGCTACTGGAGCAAAGGAGTTTTACGGCGAGTTCCTGATGAACGCACAGGGAGAAGACGTCGTGGCCGGTGTGCGCACGCCGGTGCATATCTCGGAACTGCAAAAGATCATGCCAGAGGTTTACAACCAGCTGCGCGACATTACCTCGCGGCTGGAAAAGCACTATCGTGATGTGCAGGACTTCGAGTTCACCATCCAGGACGGACGCTTGTATATGCTGCAGACGCGCAATGGGAAGCGCACCGGTCTGGCCGCGGTTCGGGTTGCGCTCGACATGGTGAGCGAAGGCCTGATCACGAAAGACGAGGCCTTTATGCGCGTAGAACCCAACCAGCTCTACGACTTTCTGGTCCCGCGGCTGGACGAAAAGAGCACAAAAGTGGAAGTGTTGACGACCGGACTGCCGGCCTCGCCGGGCGCAGCGGTGGGGCAGATTGTCTTCACCGCAGATGATGCGGTGGCCTTCGCGGGTCATGGAAAGAAGGTACCGGTCATCCTGGTGCGCGCGGAGACGACTCCCGAGGACATCCATGGGATGGAAGTTGCGGTGGGGATTCTCACGTCTCGTGGTGGGATGACCTCACACGCCGCCGTGGTCACGCGAGGCATGGGCAAATGCTGCGTCGCGGGTGCGGGTGAGATCGAAGTCCACGAAAAGCTGAAGGAAATGCGGGTCAAGGGCCAGGTCTTCAAGGAAGGAGACTGGATTTCGCTCGACGGCACGACGGGACGGGTGATCAAAGGCAAGCTCAACACGCTGCCGGCGTCTCCTGACGATCCGCAATTGCAACTGCTGATGAGCTGGGCCGAGCCGCACCGCAAAATGGGAGTGCGCGCCAATGCCGATATTCCTCGTGACGCGATCCAGGCGCGCGCTTTTGGAGCGGAAGGCATCGGGCTGTGCCGCACCGAGCACATGTTCTTCGCGGAAGACCGCATTGCACATATGCGAGCCATGATCCTGGCCACCAATGAAAAGGATCGCCGGCAGGCACTGCGCAAGCTGCTGCCGATGCAGCGCTCGGATTTTGTCGGCGTCTTCCGTGCGATGGACGGGTATCCGGTCACCATCCGCACTCTGGATCCGCCGCTGCATGAATTCCTGCCCAGCCGTGAGGAGCTGATGGTGCAAATCGGCGTGTTGGAGGCCACCAAGCCAAAGTCACCCAAGCTAAAAGAGCTGAAGAACCTGTTGCGCCGGGTCAACGAACTGCATGAGATCAATCCCATGCTGGGACATCGCGGCTGCAGGCTGGGGATTACCTATCCGGAAATCACGGAAATGCAAGCCCGCGCCATCTTTGAGGCGGCCGTGCAGGTAGCCAAGGAAGGGGTCAAGGTCATTCCCGAGATCATGATCCCGCTCACTGCTACGCTGAAGGAGACGGCCAACCAGACAGCGATTGTGCGAAGGGTGGCGGAGGAGGTGTTTGCCGAAAAGGAGCGCCGCGTAGACTATCTCGTGGGCACCATGATCGAGTTGCCGCGCGCTGCTCTGGTGGCTGATGAGATCGCCAAGGAGGCGGAATTCTTTTCCTTCGGAACCAACGATCTCACCCAGACCACCTTTGGCTTCTCCCGCGACGACATCAACAAATTCCTGCCCATTTATCTGGCTGAAGGGATTCTGAAGCAGGATCCCTTCGCGGTAATTGACCGCGAGGGCGTTGGACAGCTGGTCCGCATGGGCACTGAACGCGGTCGGAAGACTCGCCCCAAACTGAAAGTAGGTATCTGCGGCGAGCATGGCGGTGAACCTTCTTCAGTAGAGTTCTGCTACCAGGTGGGCATGAATTATGTTTCGTGTTCACCTTACAGGGTGCTGACGGCGCGTCTAGCGGCGGCGCAGGCAGCTTATGCGCAGGAACACTCCGGAGCCGAAGCGGGACGAACCAAGTAATTTGCAAGTGCCAGGCCCGGGTCGGAATGCCCGGGCCTTTATTTTTTGCGGTTCTTTTTACTGGACCTTCTGCAGGCGGGCGATCAGCTTCTGCGCCAGGTTCTCTTCCGACTCCGACCACAGGACCCGGCCGCTGATACCACAATTCTTCTCGACCGATTGCGTGAACTGCACCAGTTTCTGGACATTCGAGCGCACCCGGGCCTCGTCCACTTCGCTCAAGTCGAGGTCTTCATAGAGGAAGGGCGTGTCGAGCCCAAAGTCCACCTGGATGTGACCATTCTGCTGGAAGCTTCCGTCGTCGAAACGCTTGCCGTTAGCAATGAACTTTGCTAGTCGAGGTTCGAGCGTCCATTGATCCGATTCCTCGCTAGGTCCCCACAAATCCCAATTTGCCTCGAAAACATATGCGTAGTCATCGTGAAGCAGGTCGCCGGCCATGGCTACCGCCTGCTCGAGGTCCAGTCCGGGACGAAAGCGTCGTTCCAGGATGGTGGGTTCGCTCCAGGAAACGGGCTGAACATAGACGTAGGTGATCCCCGGCCGCTCAGCGGAGAAAGGGAACTCGCGCATCACGGAAACCATGCGTCGCATCATGTCGGCTTCCTCGAACTTGGGAAACCAGACGCTCAAATAAAGGGGATCGGCCATGCTTATGTTATGGACGCCACTTCCAGGACAAGCGCTTTCCACAAAAAGGCTTATGCGACCAAGAAAACGGCAGAGGCATTGTAAGGGCATTAGCGGTTGATTGCCACCACTGTTGTCCGGCCCTCGGTTTGCAACGGAATCGAGGCAACTGCGCTCGCAGACGCTCAGTGTCGCGCTGCGGGAGGTGCAGGTAGCGCGGCGCGATGAATGAAGTAGTTTTCGATGTGGAGCAACAGTGGAGGCGCAGTTGGCGCAAAGAGTCAACCCAAATTAGTGCCGACATCAGGGAAAGCATCTTTCCCTGCCATTTAGTCCGTCGGTGTAGTCCCCAGATTTAGTCAGCATGGGTAATTGCGGAAGTACATGGTTACTTGCGATCTTGTATGCGGTTTCACCTCTCTCTGCTTACTGGGTTGTGAGGTTTTTCAACCTGGCATTGGTCACCCAAGCTGTCCAACTCCGGCCCCCAAGAAAACTAAGGAGGAACCATAGCGTGAGAAAGGCTATTGCAGCCACAAGTCTGTTGCTCGTCGTGCTTGGTCTTGTGTCGTTCGCATCGGCACAGTCGACCGACACTTATTGGGTTAACTACTACTCCAATCGGGCTCCCTCCCGCACCGCCTATGATCAGACCGTCCGGATCATCAACCCTGGGGAGCAAGGCACTCCGCTGAGTGCCCACCATGGCACGGTTTGTGCGGACATATATGTGTTCGATGCCAACCAGGAAATGACCGAGTGTTGCACCTGCCCGATCACGGCCAACGGGTTGCTGATTCTTTCCGTTAATAACGATTTGACCTGGAACCCCCTCCAGGGGTGGCCACCGGCGCCGGATGGCGTGATCAAGATCGTTTCCGACAACCAGGCGAATTGCGACCCCACCAGTCCGGTTCCCACACCGGATCTGCGGGCCTGGGCGACCCATCTGCAAAATCCGGGTGACCAGAAACTGGTAACCACCGAGGATGAGTTCCTGGGAGCGACCCTGCAAGCGGATGAACTCTCATTCCTGGGCCAGGCATGCTCGTTCGTATTGTTCCTGGGAAGCGGAAAGGGTTCCTGCAGCTGCGGAAATAACGCGACATAAGAATACTTGTTAGGTCACAGGACCATTCATCAAACGATGAATGGTCCTTTCTTTTGCTCTTGTGTTTCTATTCTTCGCGTTTCGAGCTTAGTCTTCCGAAATCAAGACGTCCAAGAACGTGCCTCCCATGCGTACGATTTCGCCCGCAGAAACACTAGTGAGCTGCCGCGGGACCGCGGCCGGGCTTGTTCTTCCGCATAATGAATACAAGCGGAACCAGGCATAGGCAGATCACTGCCAGGAGCTTGATGGTGTCGATGTAGGCGAGTACGGAGGCTTGACGTCCCAGCGTCGCATAAATGCGGCCGTAGGCTTGTTGGGTCGCCTCGGAGGGAATCACGCCACGTGTGGTCAGTTGCTGGGTGAGCCCATCTACCATATTTCGGAATGAAGGATTCGAAGTATACGTATTGCTTACAAGGTTGTTTTGGTGAAGTTGAGCGCGGCGCGCCAGTAACGTCGTCACCAGCGAGATTCCCACGCTTCCCCCGAGATTACGAGACAGATTCATCAGCCCGGATACCTGATTGTTCTGGTCGGGCGGCACGCCAACGTAGGAGATAGTGTTTATGGGCACAAAGAGGAAGGCCAGACCCGCAGCCTGATAGACGCGAAACATCACGGCGGTTCGAAAATCGATACCGAGGTAGAGATTGGTCATGTGCAAGAGAGCCAGCGAGGTAGTCAGGAACCCTAACGCGATGAGATAACGCGCGTCCACTTTGGCAACCAGCCAGCCAACGAGCGGCATAAGAAAAATGATGACCACTGCCCCGGGCGAAAGCACCTCTCCTGCCTTCTGCGCGGTGTAACCCATCAGGCTCTGCAGATAGAGCGGGATGAGCACCGTGGTACCAAAAAGCACGATGCCCAGCAGGAACATGAGTACGTTTGCCACGGCGAAGGTGCGGATCCGAAATAAGCGCAGATTGACGATCGGGTAGCGCTGTCGCGACTCCCAGATAATGAAGGCGATCAGCGAGACCGCACAGGTGATGGTGAAAGCAGTGATGAAGTGGGATCCGAACCAGTCATCTTCCTGACCTTTGTCGAGTACAACCTGCAGGCAGCCCAAGCCCACCGCGACCAGACCCAAGCCTATGTAATCTACTGGAATGAACCGCGATTTCCTGCGCACTTCGGCCATCGGCGGCGGATCCTCAACCATGATGTTGGTGAGCATCAGAGAGAGAATTCCCACGGGGACATTGATGTAGAAAATCCAGCGCCAGCTGTAGTTGTCGGTGATGAAGCCACCCAGAGTAGGGCCAATGGCAGGAGCGAGCACCACCGCCATGCCGTACACGGCAAAGGCCATGCCGCGCTTCTTGGGAGGGAAGGTGTCCGCCAGGATCGCCTGTTCGCTGGGGGCAAGCCCTCCGCCACCAGCGCCCTGAAGTATGCGGAAAAAGATGAGCATCGGGAGCGTGGGCGCAAAGCCGCAGAGAAAAGAACTCACTGTAAACAGGAAAACACAGCTCATGTAGAAGCGCTTGCGCCCTATGCGGTCCGAGATCCAGCCGGAAACCGGAAGAACGACAGCATTGGAGACCAGATAACTGGTGAGAACCCAGGTTGCTTCATCCTGGCTGGCCGAGAGTCCGCCGGCAATGTGTGGCAGAGATACGTTTGCAATGGAGGTGTCCAGGACTTCCATGAAGGTGGCCAGGGTGACGGTAAGCGCAATCGCCCACGGATTGTGCGTGGGTCGCGAATACGTCATCGGCACTGCGCGCGTCGCGGTAGCCAAGGCTATTTTCCCTGGTTCATGGCTGGATAGTGGAAGTCAACTGACAACTCCGAAGATGAGTTCGGTCGTAGAGCCTCCTCCTGATCACCGCACTAGCTACTTGGAGGGAAGATCGCGAGAGCGTGATGCAAAAAATGTCTCCTGTTCGAAGGGTTACCACCCAGCATGCGCTGGAGAGCAAAAGCGAAGCCATTTGTCTTCCAGCGGGCCGGGGCGAAGCTGCGAGGTGGTGTAGAATCAGCGTCATTGCAGCGGGGAGGATGTCATGGCGGTCTCTGCGGTGTCAGTTGATGTGAAGCCCTGTCCGATTCTGATCGATGGCAAGCAGCAAATATCGCGCGGGCGGACCGAGGTTCAGATGAATCCGGCAACCGGCCAGCCTACGGCTCTGGTGCCCTACTGTACGCTGGAGGAGATCTCCGCTGCGGTTGCCGCGGCGCATCGTGCTTTCCCCGCCTGGAGCTCTACTCCGGTGCTGCAAAGGGCGAGGATCCTCTTTCACTATCACCAGCTTTTGGAGACTCACGCCGATGAATTGATTGCACTGGTAACGGAAGAGAACGGCAAGACCCGCGAGGAAGCGAAAGGATCCTTCCAACGCGGACTGGAATGCGTCGAGTTTGCTTCCGGAATTCCCAGCCTGATGATGGGTGAGACCCTGGCCCGGGTTGCAGCCGATGTGGATACGGCATCGATCCGGGAACCGATCGGAGTGTGTGTGGGAATCACGCCATTCAATTTTCCCCTGATGGTGCCGCTGTGGATGTTTCCCATCGCCATCGCCTGTGGAAACACGTTTGTGCTCAAGCCTTCGGACCGGGTGCCGCGATCGGCGGTGCGTGCTGCCGAACTGTTGTATCAGGCCGGGCTTCCCGCGGGTGTGATGAACGTCGTGCATGGGGCAAAGGAGGCAGTGGATGCGCTGCTTGCGGATCCGCGAGTGAAGGCGGTGTCGTTTGTGGGTTCGAGTCCCGTGGCAAAGTACATCTACACGACTGCAGCAGCTAACGGGAAGCGTGTGCAGGCACTGGGCGGGGCGAAAAATCATTCGGTAGTGATGCCGGACTGCAACTTGAAAGCTGCGGTCGAGTCGGTTATGTCGTCGTCCTTCGGTTGTGCGGGAGAGCGTTGCGTAGCAACCAGCGTGGTTGTTGCCGTGGGTGAGATTGGCGACAAACTGGTTACGGAATTGAAGAAGGCGGCAGATGGAATGCGCATACGCCCCGGCTGGGAGCCCGACGCGAACATGGGGCCCGTCATCAATCCCGATGCTCGGGAGCGAATCCTCAAGTACATCGACATTGGCGAGAAGGAAGGCGCGAAGCTCGTGCGCGATGGCCGTAAGGACGCTGTGACTCGTGACGACGGATATTTTCTGGGTGCGAGCATTTTTGATGCTGTTAAGCCAGACATGCGAATTGCACGCGAGGAAATCTTCGGACCTGTTTTGTCCGTGATACGGGCCCGCGATCTGAACGAGGCGTTGGACGTGGTAAACCGTTCGGAGCACGGAAATGCCGCGTCCATCTACACGCGCTCGGGCGAAGCGGCGCGCCGCTTTGCGGCGGGCGTGCAGACCGGCATGGTGGGCGTAAACCTGGGCGTGCCTGCACCAGTAGCCTTTTTCCCGTTCTCCGGCTGGAAGAATTCCTTCTTCGGGGATGCGCATGCACTGGGCAAGGATGCGGTCCGCTTTTATACGGAAAGCAAGGTGGTTACTTCCCGCTGGCCGGAATAGAAGCTTCCGCGAGAGATTCCTGGAGGTCCGATGGCACGAATGGTCCGTTGCGGCCTGATACAGGCCAAGAACGCGCTTGCTACCAATCGCTCATTGCCGGAAATCAAGAAGGCGATGATCGACAAGCACGTGAAGATGATCGAGCAGGCCGCGAAGAAGAAGGTCCAGATTCTTTGTCTGCAGGAACTTTTTTACGGACCGTATTTCTGTGCCGAGCAGGACTCCCGCTGGTATGCGCTAACGGAGCGGGTGCCGGAAGGGCCGACTACCAAACAATTTCAGAAAATCGCCGCAAAGCATCGCATGGTGATAGTCCTGCCAGTTTACGAAGAAGAGATGACCGGGCTTTATTACAACACGGCGGCGGTGATCGATGCCGATGGATCGTACCTGGGTAAGTACCGCAAAAATCATATTCCGCACTGCCACCCTGGTTTTTGGGAGAAGTTTTACTTCACGCCGGGTGATCTCGGCTATCCAGTGTTTGAAACCCGCTTCGCCAAAGTCGGGGTGTACATCTGCTATGACCGCCACTTTCCCGAGGGAGCGCGAATTCTCGGCCTGAACGGAGCGGAGATTGTTTTCAATCCCTCGGCCACGGTCGCAGGCTTGTCCGAATACTTGTGGGAACTGGAGCAACCGGCGCACGCGGTTGCCAACGGATACTTCGTCGGCGCGATCAATCGCGTGGGGGAAGAGAAGCCGTGGAGCATCGGCGAATTCTATGGCAAGAGCTACTTCTGCAATCCGCGCGGCAAAATCATTGCTCAAGCCAGCCGCGAAGGGGATGAAGTGCTGGTGGCCGATCTCGATTTGGACATGATCGAAGAAGTACGCCGCGTGTGGCAGTTTTTCCGCGATCGCCGGCCGGAGACTTACGCGCCTTTAACGGCACAGACCGGGCGGGCTGCGGCCGCGGACTGAAACTGTTTCTGTGCCCTCCGTGGTTTCTTTTCACCACAGGGCGCACCGGGGAGCACAGGGATTCA
>DASPRM010000066.1 GCA_035624455.1 Terriglobales bacterium | reverse complement strand
CTTTGGCGATATGTCAGTCACCGTGCCTACGTTCACGATTACCTGCTCGAGTTTGTAGGCTGCGAAGCCGGTGGCGTTGACGGTAACCGTGTAGACAGAGGGGGCAAGGTTACCTACGCGGAAGTCGCCGGAAGGGTCAGTCTTGGTGGTCTGCTCAGCGTTTGTGGCGTTGTTGCGTACCACTACGGAGGCATCCGACACGACGGCGCCAGTGGTATCTGACACGGTACCGCTGATCGCGCCCTCAGTGGTGGTTTGAGCGAAAGCCATGAGGGGCAGAATAGTAAGAAGGAGAACGAGAATTAGCGCAGACGAGGGTGTGCGGCGCGGGAAGCGAGTCATAAGCCTCTCCTGAAAGAATTTGCCGAACTGGGAGCTATCCTTCCGTTGACCGTCTCTGAATGTTTGTGCCCGGCTTCGTCTGGTACTTACCCCTTCCGATCCGAACTGGAGCGCATGCTCAGCGGGGGACAGAAGGACGCGAAGGCTTTTTACCTGGGCAAGAACGTAGACGGCCCTTGAAGCAAAGCGGACTGATTAAAGCATCAGAGTTTTAACAATTTGTTAAAAAAATGGAGAAAAAATGTCATTTCGCCGGTGAGGGCCAATTTGGTCTTGAGCGAGGTATGCCACTCATTTCGCAAGAGGAAATTCCGCTTGCCCGGCCAATCTCTTTGGAGGTAACTAACGTTTTTCCTCCCCGTCAAATAGGTGCAGCCGATGCACGCCGCACGCTATCCTATGCATACGGCATTCCATTTCGCACAGGACACCGATGACTCGAATCCGAAGCGTAGTTTTCGTTTTGCTTACCTGCCTGCTCACCGGCCTCACTTCCCGGGCCGCCGACAAACCTGCAAATCTGGATAAGTTTGCCCAGTGCCTGTCCCAGAAAAAGGCCACCATGTACGGTCTGTTCTGGTGCACGCACTGCAAGGACCAGAAGGATCTCTTTGGCGATTCCTTCCGCTTCGTCCCCTATGTAGAGTGTGGGATTCCAGGCTCGCGTGGCGAAACCCAGCAGTGCAAGGATCTCGGCATTAAGAAAACACCTACCTGGATCTTCTCTGATGGCGAGCACAAAGAAGGCCTGCTGCAGTTGAAGGATCTCAGCTCCAAGACAGGTTGCACGCTGCCATGACCGGTGTCGCAGACCTAGCTCCTGCCACGACTATCAGGCCTCGCTTCACATGGGTCATCTGCGCTCTGGCCCTCATAGGCGTGGCGCTTTCGGCATACACGCTCCATCTCCATTACAAGCCCAGTGGGGATTCCTTCTGCGATATCGGGGAAACCTTCAATTGCGACATGGTCAACCAGAGCATCTATTCGGTTTTTCTGGGAGTGCCGGTTTCGCTCATCGGCCTGGTCGGTTATACGCTCTTGATCGTTTTGTCCGTCCTGCGTAACCGTGCAGCCTCCTGGTTTTTATTCGCCGCTGCCCTGGTGGGATTGGGTTTTTGCCTCTATCTGACCTACATTGAGGCTCGCGTACTTGCCACCTGGTGCCTGCTCTGTCTCGGCTCGCTGGCGATGATCACCGGGATCGTGACCCTCTCAGCTGTCCGCGTCTTCCGCCCACCTGCCGGACGCCCGGTTTGAGCCCCGCCGTTTTCCGCCTGTATACTATTTGCCCTTTTCGCAGGCTGTTTAACGGAAGGCAGTTATGAGAGTGTTCGTCATCATTCCCGCGGCCGGGCTGGGGACCCGCATGGCTGGAGCCGCGACCACGGGGCGCACCGCCAAGCCGTCCGCCGCCACCTTGAAGCAGTTCGCTGAACTGGGTGGCGCTCCCATCGTCATCCTCACGCTTCGCAAGTTCGCCGCCGTGCCCAAGGTAGATGAGATCTACGTTGCCCTGCGCAAATCCGAGATCCCGGGTTTCCGCACCCGCCTCGATCAGGAAAAGCTGCGCAAGCCGGTTCACCTGGTTGAAGGCGGCGAGCACCGCCAACAGTCGGTCGCCAACGCGCTGGAGGCCATAAAGGCTGCGCCCGAAGACATTATCCTGGTGCACGATGCCGTGCGCCCGTTTGTCGATTCCGAGATCATCCAGAGTGTGATCGAAGCTGCCGCGCGACATGGCGCGGCGATTGCCGCGGTTCCCGCCGTGGACACCGTCAAGCAGGTCGATCGTACCGCCGAGGGCGCTGTGGTCAACACCACGATTCCGCGCGAGCACATTGTGCTGGTGCAGACGCCGCAGGGATTTCGCTATCACGTCATCCGCGACGCATTCCACGAAGCCACCCGCGACGGATTCACGGGAACCGACGAGTCTTCACTGGTCGAGCGCTCCGGGCACCAGGTCGCCGTAGTCATGGGATCGGCCCGTAACCTGAAGATCACGACTCCGTCTGATCTCGAACTGGCGGAGTTTTACCTGTCATTGGAGACACGCCGGCCTCTGGCGGGTTAGAGAGCCGGGGAACAATCCGTGAAAATCCGTGCCAATCCGTGGCCAAGGTTTAGCCGATGAGGATCGGCTGCGGCTACGATTCCCACGAATTCCAGCCTGGTATTCCTCTCAAGATCGGTGGGGTTGACATTCCGCATCCGCAGGGGCTTGCCGGGCACTCCGACGGCGATGTGCTACTACACGCTCTCACCGATGCGCTGCTGGGGGCGGTTGCCGCCGGGGATATCGGGGCATTCTTTCCGCCGTCTGATCCGCGTTGGAAAGGAGCAAACTCTGCGGTGTTCGTGACCGAAGCGCTCAAGCAGATTCGCATCGCCGGCTACCGCATTGCCAATATGGACTCGACGCTGATTCTTGCTCAGCCAAGAATCGGCCCGCACGCACGCGAAATTCAGGAAAGTGTTGCGCGATTGCTGGGCATTGAGACATCGCGGGTGAGCGTCAAAGCGAAGACTCCAGAAGGGACCGGAACGGAGAATGCGGCCATCGCACAGGTGGTGGTGTTATTAGAAAATGCGTGAAGTGGAATGGCCACGGATTTCACGGATTTCCACGGATTGAAAAACTTAAGTTCTGACGCGTGGTCGAGAATTCACTTATCGGTTTTCTTTTGTGTTTTTCGTGACAGTGCCGTGGCTGGTCTTGATCGACCTAGAATCCCTCAGCCGCAACGCACACATGTTCACGCGTCTTCTTCCGGTCATTATCGAATAACAATCGAAGGAACTGAGGGCGCAATCCGAAGCTGAGCAGCAGCCCAATTTCGATCTCGGTGGCGCGCAAGTAATGCAGCAACTGTGCCTGATGTGCCGGATCAAGTGCTTTGGCAGCTTTCAGTTCCAGCAGCACTGATCGCTCAACCACTATGTCGGAGCGGAAGTCTCCGATCCTGTGGCCCCGGAACCATACAGGTATTGGCACCTGGCACTGGACCTCCAGCCCAACCTCGGTCAGGGCTATGGCCATCGATTGCTGGTATACCGACTCCAGAAAACCATGCCCCAGCTCGTTATATACGTCGTAGAAGACACGTATAACTTTCGCGGTCACGTCTCCGTGTTTCAGAGGCATTTGATCGCTCGCGTTCGGATAATGCTGCAGGAAGGGAAGCGAGTTGAAGCTGTAATTGCTAGCTCCATGAAAACCCGTCTAGTCTTTGGGTCTCATTATAGGAAGAGCTCGCCACGGGTTTCACGGATGCTCACGGATTGAAGAACTTAAGTTCTGACGGGCTGTCGGATTTTTATTTTTGGATGTTTTGGTGGTTTCTTTTTTCTAGAGTTCTTCTGATCCGTGCTAATCCGTGGAATCTGTGGCGGGATTCACATCCTATGCAAGTTCGCTGCACGCCGGGTCATCTGTTCGCCCTGCAGCAGATTCAGGAACACCGACACGATGTGAGGATCAAACTGGGTTCCGCTTCCTCGTTGCAGCTCGTCGATTGCTTCGGGTGCGGTTCGGGGCTGGCCAAAGGGACGGTCCCTGACCATGCTCATGTAGGCGTCGGCAACCGCGATGATGCGTGATCCCAGCGGGATCTCCTCGCCCCGCAGGCCGTCGGGATAGCCGCTGCCATCCCAGCGTTCGTGATGATGCTTCACCAGTTGCTGGATTCGCTCGCCTCCCGGGATGCAGCCCACGATCTCGGCCGATACGGTGGAATGCATTTTCACGATGTAGTACTCATCCTCAGTCAGAGAGCTCGGCTTGCATAGCATTCTCTCCGGAATCACGATTTTGCCTACATCGTGAACCAGGGTCGCGTAGGAGAGATCCAGCAGTTCCTCCGGCCCCATACCGATTTCACGCCCCACGGCCTCAACATATCTGGCGACATCCTGGCCATGGCCGGTGCCATAAACTTCGCGGGCTTCAGCGGCGCGGGTAAGCGCGAGGATGGCTTCCTTCATCGGCTCGGGATCGTCCTGCAGGCCGCTGCACATCTTGCGCAGGGTGGCCACCAGTTCGTCGGCGGACTCCGGTCCCATGTGCTCACGCTGCAGGAAGCCCTCGATATACGAGGCCACCAGTTGCCGCTGTACCGCGATGGTTTCGCCTTCTTTGAATTCCTCTGCGGTCGAGACGCGATTGCCGCCGGCGTGCTTGGAGACGTACATTCCCGCATCGGAGACGCGCACGATGTCTTCTACCGTCGATCCATGCAGCGGGAAGCTGGCAACGCCAAAGCTGCCGGTAATGTGGCGCTCGTTCAACATGGGATCAGTGGCGATCCAGAGGCGCAGGCGCTCGGAAAGGATTTGCGCCTGCTCGATCCCGGTTTCCGGCATGAGGATGACGAACTCGTCGCCGCCATAGCGGGCAACGACGTTGGACTGGCGGCATTTCTGTTCGAGTAATCGGCCGACGCGAGCCAGGACAAGATCACCTTCCAAATGGCCCATGGTGTCGTTCACGTCTTTGAATTTGTCCAGATCGACCATCACGACCGAGAAGGGCCGTCCGGAGCGGGAGGCGCGTTTCCATTCCGCGGTTACACTCTCGAGGAAGAAGCGACGCGTCTTGATGCCGGTGAGGCCGTCGGTGATCGACTGCTGCTGTAGTTTCTGGAACACAAAGGCGTTGTGAAGCGCGGTGGCCAGCAAGTCCGCCAGGGTGCGCAGGATCAGGACATCCTGCTCGCCAAAAGCGTTCTCGCGCTTGCTCTCTACTTCCAGGACCCCGAGCAGGGTCTCGCCATAGGTCAGTGGCAGGCACAGCACCGACTTTGCATCCGCCAGGATGCTGAGCACGTGGCCCTCATCCTCGCCCTGGACCTGCACCATCTCGTTGGTGCGCGCTACCCGGCCCATGATGCCAACGCCCAGGGGCACGCGGCGTCCCAGGGCCATCTTGGCCGTTCCTGCTTCTGCCTTAATTTCGATTTCCTTGGTCGCGTAATCCAGCATGCCGATGCCGATGTAGTCGAGCAGGAAATTCTTCTGAATTTCGGCCACAATTTGGGCCAGCATTTGTTCGGCGTCTTCACTGGAGATCGCGGTTTGAGAGACGCTATTGAGGAATCCCAGATAGCGGGCGCGGCGCTGCTGCTCTTCAAATAGACGGGCATTTTCCACCGCGACTGCCACCTGGCCGGCTGCGGTCTGCATCAGTTCGACGTCGCGCTCCGAATAAACGAACTCGTGATCGTAATTCATGGCCGCCATCACACCGACCGATTTGCCGCCCATAAAAATCGGCACCCCACAGAAGGACTGGGGCGGCCGCCCAGGAAGGTGAGTCGCTCCGATGCGCGCTCGTACCTCCTCCATGCCGGATTTGACCAGTAACGGCTGACTGGTGCGGATCACGTATTCACTCAGACCGTTGGCAGCCTTGCGGGTGCGCTTGGGGAGGACCTCGCCTTGCTCGACCTCCAGTTCGAAGCTCAGATCGTCTGCTAGCAGAAAAGCAACGTAGAAGGTGTCGGTGTCCACGAGGAGGCCGATTTCTTTGTGGATGGCCAGCAAGACTTCATCCGAGTTCAGCCGCGAGCTGATCACCTGCCCCATCTGGGTCAGGAGTTCGTATTCGCGGGTTTTGCGCTGCGTCTCCTGGATGGCGACATGGTTCTCCAGGGTCATCGCGATCTGGTTGGCCAGGCCGGTCAGAAGCCGGAGCTGGGAGGGTCCAAAGGTTTCGCGCTCGCGATGAAGGAAGAGCAGGATGCCGAAGTTCTTGTCGCGGGTTTGCAGGCTGACTGCCGTGATGTTGGCCACCGCATACTGTACGGCGACTTCCTTGAGCCGAGCAAAACGACCGGGCTGGCCGGCAGGCATCGGCTCCTTCGCACCGGGCAGGCCGCGGAGAGTGACCAGGCCACCGCGGCGATAAGCCAGATCGATCAGGTATTCATCGGCGCCGCTAGAGTCCAATGCCGGCATCAAGCCCGGGGGGAATCCCTGTGCCACTGTGGGCAGTGTGCTTCGCCAAGTCTCTGCCGTACAGATAGCCGCTTGCTCGACTTTCAGCACGCGGCAGAGCCGTTCCAGCAGCTTATGGAAACCGGAGATCAGCTCGCCTGCCCCGGCCAGGGCACGATTATCCACGTCGAGGGTGGAGAAAAAAAGGGCATTCTCCTGAACCTTCCTGCGCTCGCCCTCGAACAGCACAATCACCATGGCGATGCCCATGAGCATCTGAGGCATCGGCCCAAGAAAGTTCCCGACATCTCCCAGCCAGCCAAGGAGCCCGCGGTGGAACTGCTGGGACCACATGAGGAGAGCCCATACCGCCAAGGCGAATCCCAGCACCTGAAAACCGATGGCATCCCGCTGACGCCCCACGCGGAAGAACTTGACGGCGGAAAACAGGAGCAGAACAGCGATTAGCAGATGCAAGCCCAGGCGCAACATCATCGGCGTGATCGGCTGGTTTGGTCCACGGTAATATGCGAATACCCAAGTTCCGTATGAGGCAACCGCGATCGCAGCACCGGCCAATGCCCCGTCATACCAGCGGAACTGGTAGCGCTCGCCATCGGTCATGCGGGCGGAAATGAAGATGGCCAGCGCGACTCCGGCTTGACACAACTCAGTGAGGAAGAAGAGCCCTCCGATGGGATAAGTGAAGACCGCTTGCCAGGTCAGGATGGCGTAGTACACACAGAACAGGGCCCAGCCTATTTGCCAGGCGCGGAAAAAAGACTCCCGGCTTTGCTGGTAGAGGTAGCTGAACACCAGCAACAGCAGCAGGGCCGTAATGCCCGGAACTACGATGGCTACTAGCACGGAGTCCATGGGAAGCCGCAACTCTGCCACTTCAGGGGAGGGAAGAAGCCATGCACTGCGCGGAGCTTGACAGCCCGGTCGGGAAAGCTGTGGGAACGAACTGGCGCGCACCGCCCCGCCGCGTTGAAACGCTACACAACCACAGACCTCAAGCATCTATAAACGCGGCAGTGCTCAGAACTATAGGGGCATCGGCTGGCCACGTCAATCGCCCGCCTCGCCTTCAATGCCACTATCCGCGCGCTGAAAGAACCCTTTTGGACATGTCCGAACGGGCGACCCTGCGGGGAAGCAGAGTTCTCCGCTGGAATGCAAGGAGGGCCGAAAGGTACAGGTCTCGACGGATCGCTGAATGCTGCGTGCTAATTGATCTATTGGTGTACGTGCGGACTCTGTCCGGGATTCTTGCGGACGGTCTTCACCTTGCCGGTCCCCACCAGCACGTCAAACGTCACCGGCACCACTCCTGGCGGGTAACAAACGCGGTTATCACAGGCTTGATATTTCAGCTGGCCGTGCACGCGATAGTGACCCTTGGGGGTGGACTGTGCCGCATTCACCAGCCCTGTAATCTCAAAATTACCGGCATAGACACTGAGCTTCTCGTCGGGAGCAAAGGGAAAGGTCTGAATGTGGCCTTCAGGGTAGGTGAGCTTGCCCACTGAGACGTCGGTGGGCAGATCCAGATGGAGTGCCGTGGGGATCAGAAGCTGTGAGGTGGGCTTGTTGGAATTGATGTGATAGCCGGGCAACACTCGAAAGCTGATTTGCAGCGGCGACGAACGCCCCTGGACAACGTTGATGGTCTTGATGGGGGCCAGCGTGACTTTTGGCTGTCCGGTGGGAATGGCAGGGTCCTGAGTCCAACTGGGGACGGCCAGGGCCATCAGACAAAGAAAGGCGGGAATTAAGCCCGCCCGGGAGCGATTTCTCTTCTGCGAGACTCTGTTCATTGGCCTCCGGCCACCGCAGTTCCGACCTGGGCCCTCTGAGGACGATTGTCAGCGCTTCCTGTGCTTTGCCCCTGCTTCAATGCAGCCTGAATGTTCTCCACCACTTCACGATGCCCAGCCAGTCCGGCCACTCGCTTGACAATCTTCCCATCGCGGCCGATGTAGAACGTCAGCGGCAACCCTTCTACCCCGCCGTAGAGATCCGCCACGTGGTCGTTGCCCAACAGCACGGGGTAATTCATCTTCAATTCCTGAACCATCTTGCCGACCTTATCGCGACTATCGCCGTCGTCCATGGCGACGCCGATCACCTGCAGGCCTTCGGGGGCGTACTGCTGCTGCAGCTCCACGAACCAGGGGATCTCAATTTTGCACGGCGGACACCAGGTCGCCCAGAAGTTAAGCAGTACCGCTTTGCCACGATACTCAGAGAGCTTCACCTGCTTGCCATCCACACTGGCGAGCTGGAAATCGGGCGCCAACACGCCCTTGGGATCCTGCGCTCCCAAGGCGCCTGAAGAGCCCTCACGCGGTTTAGCCAGATATTTCCCCGCCACGAGCATGCCGGTAACTACTATCGCCACGACGATAAAAACCAAAACATTGCGATTCACAGAAAGACTCCTCGATTAAAGCGCAAAGCGATTCAAGAACGCCAGGTAACCCGAGAGCATGGTCAGATGCCGTGTCAGGATTAATACCCCGATGGCAATCAATAACACCCCGCTTACTACCTCAACGGTGTGCAAATGGCGCCGGAACCTGCCATAGAAGGCGAGAAAAAGGTCAACCCCGAGCGATGTCAGCAGAAATGGCACAGCAAGTCCGGCAGAATACACCGCCAGCAGCATCACTCCCTTGAGCACCGTATCCTCGCTGGCGGCAATCGCCAGTATGGTAGCCAGGATCGGCCCGATGCACGGCGTCCAGCCGAAGGCAAAGGCAAATCCCACCAGGAAGGATCCCCAGGCCGAACTGCTGCCCTGAACGCCATGCATCCGCTTATCGGCATAGAAAGCCTTGATTTTCCAAATGCCGGTGAGGTGCAGACCAAAAATAATGATGATGATTCCTGCGACCCGCGTCAGCAGAGGATAAAAGCGGTGGGTAAGCTGCCCGAGCGAAGAGGCAACCGCCCCCAGCGCGATGAACACCAGGCTGAACCCCACGATAAACATCAGGGAGTTCAGCATCACCGTGCGCAGCACTCTCTCTTCCCGGGTGCTCAGGTTCTCAATACTGGCTCCCGAGATCAGCGACACGTACCCGGGCACCAGCGGCAGCACGCACGGCGACAGAAAGGACAACAGCCCTGCCACGAAGGCAGCTATGGGAAGAGGTGCACCTGACATTGAAGTTATTCTAACAACCCCGAATTAAAGCCCTCTCGGACCCCGGTTCAATTGATGAGATGTCCGGCAAGCTCATCCGTTACAAACATTTAGAAGATTAGACGCGACTACGGGGCGGAGGTAATCCCGCTTTTGCGGTTCCACTTGGTGCCGCTATGCAGGCCAGACCAGGATTCAGAGACCACGATGGAATCCCCTGGGTTTTGCGGGTCATACTTCACCGACGCCTGCAGCCCTACTTTGCAGGTGTGGATATCTACCAGCTGCCTTATGTAGGTGACGTCCTGAGAAGCTTCATACTGCACGCCAGCAACGTCGTACTGGTAAATCAAAACCTGAACCGGACCGCCTTTGCCGTTGGCAGCCAGTTCGCAGGCATCGATAACTGTGCCGTCTGTTATGCGGCCAACGGCGTTGAGCCTGTAGCGGCGCTCTCTTTCCAGTTGTTCGGGAGTCTTCCGCCGCCGGTACCCAAAGTAGGCGGCGACGAAGGCCACCACTGCAATTCCGGCCACGGCATAGGGAATGTAACCAAAACTGTCCATCTGATTAGGTCCAGCAACTATGCAAGGTCGTGCTGATGGTTATCGTGAGTAATGGGGCAATTCTACCCATCCGAATGCCCAAAATTGGGTTTTCGGTTGCCAACTCCTCAGTTTTCCCCGATTCCGACCGCGATGCAAGTGGAAGATGTCAAGAAAGCGAACTCGGCGGTACCTTCCCGGTGGTTCCCTTTGGTGAGTCAGCACCGAGCGGTGGTTCCCGCGGCTTGCGAGTTAGCTTTTCGTGCTTGCATCCCGTTCCGGCCACACTGCTGTTACTACCAAACCCATGACCAGGCCAATCGAGACCTCTATGAAGCGATGGAAGGCAATGAGCCAGGGGGCATGTACACGTGGCACGAGCATGACTATAACTAGAGTGATGCCGGCATACCGATAGGCGGCTCTCACTATGCGCAGCAGTTGGCAAACGAGCCCGAGCGTGAACACGCCTATGCCGAAAACCAGAATATTTCCGGGCCAATAAGCAGCCGCCAGTCCGCCGGCAAACGCACCCAGGACTGTTCCAACGAGGCGCTCCACCGAAACAGGCAGCGCAGCTCCCAGGGTCGATTGCATGACGATGAAAGTTGCAATCGGAGCCCAGTAGGCTTCCTGCATATGGAACAACCGGGCGGCCAGGAAGGAGAGGACGCCTGCTATTGCAGTGCGTGCCGAATGCATAATCGAAGGTGGGTTGTCGCCCCGAATCCATTTTTCAATCTCTTGGGTTTGCACGAACACTGCCCTCGAAAAGGAGAATTGCTGCCCTGATCGCAGAATTAAGTCCCACATTGTAGTTTCAGACTGCAAGTCAAACTCCCCGATCAGTCGATTCATTCCTGCCGCAAGCTCACCCCAGCTCCTGATATCCTCGCGGCATGCTTAAAGTGAAGCTGTTGACCGCGACCGCCAGGCCTCCTGCTATCGCGCACCCCGGCGAAGACCTGGGCTACGATCTCTTTGCATCGGAGTCGGTCGGCATTCCTGGACGGGGCTCGGCCATCGTTCCCACCGGCATCTCCATCGAATTCGACCTAATCGATGGCAGGCCAGTGGGCGCGCTGATCCGCGACAAGTCTTCTCTGGCAGCGCGCCGGATCATCTGCACCGCCGGGGTGATTGATGCCGGTTACCGCGGCGAGATTCGCGTTGTTATGGAGAACCTGGGAGAAGAGGCGGCACAGATCCATAGGGGGGACAAGATTGCCAATCTCATCCCCTATCCCGTGCTGACCAGTGAAGTGGAAGTGGTGAATGAATTAGCAGAATCTCTGCGCAATGGAGGCGGCTTCGGATCTACGGGAAGAACCTAACCAGAAAGGAGACAAAGGATCACGAGGCTCGCGAACGCCTCACCACCCGATACGCCTTGATCCGTTGCCCTGGGCGGTGCGCGTTTTCCTAAATGCTAACTGCTAATTGCCAATTGCTGGCTGCTGAGTGCTGACTGCTGTCTCCTAATTGCTCCCGCTATAATCGTGCGCAATGGCCCAATTCCCTCCCGTCGATGAGCAACTCGCCTACCTGAAGAAGGGCGCCACGGAAATTATTCGTGAAGACGAGCTCCGGGAGCGGCTGGAAAAATCGCGCAGCAGCGGCCAACCCCTGCGGGTAAAGGCTGGGTTCGATCCCACCGCTCCCGACCTGCACGTCGGCCACACCGTGCTCATCCGCAAGCTCAAACACTTTCAGGATATGGGCCACACCGCCATTTTTCTGATCGGCGATGGCACCGGTCTGATCGGCGATCCCACCGGCCGCAACACTACCCGGCCTCCGTTATCCCGTGACAAGATCAACGCCAACGCCGAAACCTACAAGGCGCAGGTGTTCAAGATCCTCGATCCCCAAAAGACCGAGGTTCGCTTCAACAGCGAGTGGCTCTTCAATATCGGATTTGAGGACTTTGTGCGGCTCGCCGCCAAGTTCACGGTTTCGCAGATGCTGGAGCGCGAGGACTTCCACAAGCGCTTCCAGGAAGAAAAACCGATTTCACTGCATGAGCTGCTGTACGCAATTTTCCAGGGCTACGACTCGGTTGCACTCAAGGCCGACGTGGAGCTGGGCGGCAGCGATCAGAAATTCAATCTGCTGATGGGGCGCCAGCTGCAGCGCGAGTACGGCCAGCCGTCACAGATCGTGCTCACCATGCCGCTGCTTGAGGGCACTGACGGTGTGCAGAAGATGTCGAAGTCGTACGACAACTACATTGGCATCACCGAGCCGCCGCTGGAGATGTACGGCAAGGTGATGTCCATTTCCGACCAGCTGATGTGGCGCTATTACGAGCTGCTGACCGATGTGAGCACCGCTGAGATCGAGAAGATGCAGGCGCAGGCCGCAAGCGGAGCTATGAACCCAATGCAGTACAAGAAAGAGCTGGCGCGGCGGATTGTGGCCGATTTTCATGGACGCGAAGCGGCTCAGAGGGCCGCGGAAGACTGGGCGAAGCAGTTCCAGCGGGACGAGGTGCCGGAAGAAGTAGAGGAGGTTTACTTCAAGTTTCTTGAGAAAGCGGAAGGTAAATCCGATGTGATGTTTGTGGATTCTTCGAAAGTGAGCCACGAACAACTTTCGGGGGCTGTCACGTTCAGCGGCCCGAAATATCACAGTGTTCGTTTAGATAAGCTATTGGTTCTCGCCGGAATGGCCGACTCCGCAACAGATGGTCAGCGAAAGCTCAAAGCCGGTGCAGTTAGGATCAATGGAGACGTCCAAGAGTCGCCGCTTGTGTTTGTGGATAGGCTGCCGTATAAGTTCATCGTTCGAGTGGGCAAGAAGATGAAACGCGCTGTCATCCTTCCTGCAAAGTAGTCCCTTTCAACTGTCATCCTGAGCGACGCGCCCGTCTTGCTTTTCCGACCCGCGCTTTGTGCAGGTCGCGGGCGCGGAGTCGAAGGACCTTGCCGTTGTCGCAGTGGAACTCAGACCAGTACTGTGGGATTTTTCTGGTGCAAGGGAGACACAGGGTCCTTCGACTCGGATGCGGATTGTATGTGATAGCCAAGACTTGAGCTTGCACGCCACGCTGTCGGAGAGGGTCGTACCCGTCAGGCAGGGTCTTATGCGGGTCTTGAGCGCAACGCTTAGGGCGAAGAGACGGCGCAAACTTGCGAAATCGCCTGTGGCTGTTGAAAAAGTCCCTTGGACCCTAATTCGCGTCAAACTAGATGACCGGAAATGTATCCACAATCGGAGAAAATCGTTTATAGGGCATCCTGACGCGATGTGATTTTTGGTGACCGGGCCGGAAAAGAGTTTTTCAACAGCCACGCCTGTTATCAACAGTAATGAGCCAACAGCCTCGCGCTTCATCCTTCACCCACTGACACAAATGGAACGCCTAAGTGACGGTCAAAGTCAGCGTGGCACTCTGGCCGCCGCTGGAACAGCCGAGGTCGCCGGAATTGCCGGCGGGAGTTTGCACCTGAACGTTGTAAGTCCCGGGAGCCACGATCATGGAGGAGGTGATCGTGACTGTGAGCTGAGAGCTGCTGTTCACTGCAGTGGCGAGGGTGGCGCCGTTGAAGATCACAACCGAAGAAGACACGAATTCGCTGCCCGTCAGGGTAAGAAGGAAACTGGCCGGCAACTGCGAGAAGACCGTGGTTGTAGGAGAGATCGATTTTAGGACAGGCACGGGACGGGCGCTCCCGCACAAGGGATTTAACGCATTGCATCCTGGCAGGACGACCAGCAGGATCACCAAGGAGCCGAGGCGATAAACGGAAGGCATGACTGCAGTTTAACTCGGCGTGTCGAAGACTGATGGGAAATGGGCGCCGCGAGCGAACGGCATAGCAGGGCAGCTATTTTACGCACGGCCTTGGCTTCAATCCGAATGCGCTCGGGGGTGAGGGCAAAGCATTGTCCCACCTCCCCCAACCGCACTTCGTCTTCCGGAAAGGACTGCAAACTTGAGGGCTTAGTTGCGCGCTGCTCGGATAGTTGACGTAATATCGCGATAGCACTCAAAATCCCTAATCGAACACCAGTCTGCGTCCGATACGTAGAAACTCGCCAACCCTGTCCGCAAGGTCGAGTCCAAGCTATTACAGTTTTTGACATGGCCCCGTCCTCGCTCAGGATGACACTCCAAGGATTTTTCGCGCGATTAAATATCGTGCGGTGTCAAACTGCTTCACATGTTAGCGGCGTGCCAAGTACAGAACGAGGACGGAGTCGAAACACGTTACGGTTTGCAGGCCCCGCCGACATCACAGACTTCTCTGGTGCAGCCGTGCTCAACGAATCCCATGCCCCAAGACCATCGTTATTGGGTCTACATGGTAACCAGCAGTTCGCGTCGTGCACTCTACATTGGAGTCACAAACAACCTGGAGAAACGGGTCTGGCAACACCAGAACGGCACCTTTGGAGGCTTTAGTAGCCAGTATCGAACCTCGCGGCGGGAGCGCTTCGACGATATTCGCTCTGCAATCAATCGTGAGAAACAGTTAAAGGGCTGGACTAGAACAAAAAAGGGAGGCGCTCATTCGAGCCGCGAATCCGTCGTGGAGAGACTTGAGTGAAGGTTGGTAGGTAACCCACCGCTACGAACCGCAAGGTGTTTCGACTCGGGCCGGGGTTCATTCGCCCGGCCCTCGCTCAACATGACACTCCAGAGTGGCGCACTCTCTCCCCCTGCGCTACCCTTCCTCCGCTTTGCGCGCGCTGGCCATCTTTGGACCAAATGCTTCGTTACGCGATCTCGAGACATTTCGCATCGCGAATGAGGATGTCGAGATCACACCCGCTGCCACCATCTCTGCCCCAGCCGATGTTGCGCTGATTTTCGGAGGGGATGGAACGGTCCACCGTCATCTACCGGCGCTGGCCGAAACAAAGATGCCCACGCTAGTTGTTCCCACCGGTAGCGGAAACGATTTCGCGCGTGCCCTCGGCCTGGCGAAGATGCGCCTCGCCGTGGCCGCGTGGCAGCGCTTCTGTACGAAGCCAGACAACGTGCGTGTGATCGATCTGGGCGCCATCGAGCCCATAGGCGGCAATTCGAGTGACCGCCAGATCACTCTGTTCTGCTGCATCGCTTCCGTCGGCCTGGACTCGGAGGTCAACCGCATTGCCAACAGCTATCCGCGCTGGCTGCGAGCTCATGGGGGTTACCTGGCTGCGGTGCCTCCCGCGCTAGCGAGCTTTCGCCCGTTTCATCTGACGATCCGCCGAGACGATGGACATGATATTCATTCCGAGCCTGCCACACTCTGTGCTTTTGCCAACGCTTCCTCCTATGGCGACGGCATGCGCATTGCTCCGCGGGCGCAACTCGAAGATGGCCTGCTGGATGTCTGTTTTGTCCGCAGCGTCTCCAAACTCCGGCTTCTGCAGATGTTCCCGAGCGTGTACCGGGGAACGCATCTCCGCTTTCGGGAGATTTCCTATTCGCAGACGAACCGTGTAGAAATAACCTCCGACCGTCCCACGGATGTGTATGCGGACGGTGAGTTCGTCTGCCGAACACCGGTGCGAATCTCGATCATGCCCAAGGCGATGCGCGTGATCTGCTGAACTACCCAGCCTCCGCCAAAATAAGCCGGAAGGTGGGTCACTCCCATGATGCCGGGAGCAAAAGCGGCGATTGCTTCCTTCGGCGCACGGTCATCTCCCGAGTGCTAAACTTGTCACCTTCTATGGCAAATGAAGGTCGCTCTCGTACGTTGCTCTGGATTCTGATTGGCGGTGGTGTCTTTGTTCTGTTCCTGCTGGCGGTATTCTCGCTGGTTTATTACACCGTGCGCAGCCAGCAGGGCGGGGCGGAAGTAGTGCGGCAGGGCACAGGCGGCAAGATTGCCGTGGTCGATCTGGAGGGGGTCATCATCACCCCCAAGATCGTCAAAGACCTGAAGAAATTCGGCGATGACGACTCCATCAAGGCCATCATCGTGCACATCAACACCCCTGGAGGCGGGGCAGCGGCTTCAGAGGAAATTTACCGGGCAGTGCGGCGCATTCGGGACGAAAAAAAGAAAAAGATCGTTGCCTCTATCGAATCGGTGGGCGCCAGCGGCGGTTACTATGTGGCCTCGGCGACCAACAAGATCTTTGCCGATGGCGCCAGCATCGTGGGCAGCATTGGCGTGATCATGGAATGGTACAACTACGCGGACCTGATCAAGTGGGCCAAGCTGAAGAATATCGTCATCAAGACCGGTGAGTTCAAAGACACCGGTAATCCGGCGCGCGATCTCACCCCAGCGGAGCGCACCTACCTGGAGGGCATGGCGCAGAATATGCTTGGCCAGTTCGTGCACGCGGTAGCCGACGGCCGGGGACTCAAGCAGGATCAGATCCAGTCGATCGCCGACGGCCGGGTTTGGACGGGGCAGCAGGCGAAAGATCTGAAGTTAGTAGATGAGGTGGGCGACTTCGAAGCTGCCGTTAAAGACACGGCCCAGACCGTGGGCATCAAGGGCGAGCCAACGCTTGTCCGCCCGGAAAAGGAGAAGCGCAGCGTCTTGGACCTGTTGTTCGGCGATGCTTCCGACCTGTGGCCGGACCCGAGTAAATTACTGCAAAAGAACGTGGGATTCTATTATCTGTGGAAGTAGCTTGTAGCTTTTCGGCTGCGGGTTGGGTAGAGTATATTGCCTAAGCGGCTATCTTCCATAAAGTTAGGGCCAGGATATCCAGACCGGAACTCCCATCGAGGACGTTTCAGCTTCTCAAAGGACAAGCGCAATGACAAAGGCGGATCTGATCGAAGAAGTTTCACGTTTAGCCGAACTTACCCGCAAGGATAGTGAAATCATCGTAGAAACCATCTTCGACAGCATCGTGCGCTCACTGCGCTCGGGGGACAAGATCGAGATCCGCGGATTTGGCAGTTTTCGCACCCGGCAGCGCAAGCCCCGTGTGGGCCGCAATCCGAAGACGGGCGACCGCGTCGAAGTTCCCGCCAAGAAGATCCCCTTCTTCAAGCCCAGCAAGGAATTGAAGGACGTGGTCAATACGACGGCTGGGGCCACGGCCGGCACGCCTTCCAGCAGCGCACCCGGAATGTAGCCAGCTGCAAAGCAGGTCGAGTAGAGCCTCGGGCGCGTCGTTCAGGATGACAACCGGTGATTGTGAGATGCGCGGGGCCGGATTCCGATCGCTCCCATCATCCGCCCCGTTAGGCCCTTCTCTGCACGGTGTGAAAACAGTAAGTCGGTACGGCAGGAAGTACACAAATCGATAACTTCGATATTCTCCGGCGGAATGCCTGCATCCATCAACTGCCGGCGATTAGCCTCCACCAGATCAAGATGCACTTTGCGGGGCGGCAGCCCATGCCCGGGCGCACGCTGGTTGAGGAACATCATAGGGTATTTCAGGTGGAGCGCCTCAGAATCGGAGATTTCGTCAAAGAGGGCGTCAGCGTAGTCAAACTGGGCGGCAAATTTATCGCGAAATTCTTCTTCCACCTCATAACAACAGCGGTGAACGCCGGGGCCGATCGCGGCCAGCAAGGCTCGGGGATTCGATCCGAAGTGCCGGCGCATCTCGCCGACACCCTTCTCGACGATGCGCGCCAGGGTGCCGCGCCATCCGGCATGAAAGGCGGCTACCGCGCGCAGTTGCTCATCGGCAAGCAGGACCGGCAGGCAGTCTGCCACACGCACGGTGAGCAGCAGTCTGGTGGTCCTTGTGATCAGGCCATCGCCCGCCAGAGGCTGCGACGGCGCCTTCTCAATGAAATGAATTGCCGGCGAGTGAATCTGCTTCAACACCGCGATCGGCCAGGGCCAGGGCCGAGGATCGGCTCCGTTTCTTCGCCTCGCCGCTCCAATCGCCAGCGCAAAACGCCGCCGGTTTTCCTCAACCGCCTGGCGCGTGTCTTCAGAAGTGATGCCGAGGTTGAGTGCGTCTCCGCCATAGGCCTCGGAAACGCCACCCCAGCGCGTGCTGAAGCCGTGCACCAGCCAGGGGAGCCGGCTGAGGTTGTGGGCGGCAAGCGCCTGCAATTTTCCTTTTGATTGAGGCTGAACCTTCTTCCGGACAGGGTTTGGCCGCCTGAGTTGTCTTTGGGGCTGGGTCACCCAGGGATTTTAGCAATTCCAGGTCGCAAAGCCGGCATTGGTGGTTCATCCGAAGCAGTGGGTTTGCTTGCCTGCGTTGCGGTCAGCTATATTCGTGACTCCATGTACGCCGACTTCCGAGCCAAGGATCGCTGGAGCGGGGAAGAAATTCGCTGCACGTATCAGGCGCTGATCGTGGCTATAGCTACGCGCCACGCCGACGCCGTGGACATCAAGTTCCTGGCCAACGGGCAGCCGGTATGGATCGCACTGCCTCATCCTGCCTGGGTCGAATACAACAAACGCACCGGCAAAATCCTGAACGATGCCCTTGCTGTGGAGATCGCAGGTCATTACCTGAAGTGGGCAATTGAATCCGGAGAAGGAATCGGCCGCGAGATGTACACCCTCACCGTCGAAGAAACCCTGAAGCACCTGGACGAGCTCGCCCGCGAAGCCCACGCACTGCAAGCCAAGTGAGTTACGACTCTTCACAGCTGTTAGCTAAGGTGGGGTTTCCTCGAATCCTGGCCGCCTTTCGCGGATGCGCTCGGAGAAGTCAGGCGCATCGTTCGCGGCACGTGCCGCTGGATTGATGTAAGCCCGCCGCTTCAATTCTGGAAAGGGGAGCTCTCCAGCCAGGGCGCCATCCTCATACAGCATCTCGTCGGACTTGCCATTCAGCAGGAGCCGCCAGTCAAAACGAGGTCTCTTTCGCCCCCGGCTGGCGGCTGCGTCCACCGCGATATTGGTTGTGCAATTGTTAGTCAGGGCGTTGTACCACTCAGGGTGGTCCCGCAGGTGGTTCATACGGGCAACATATTCGAGGAACAGCCGCCGCGCCTCTTCAGGCCTGGCGCGGGTTCGGAACAGGTAAACGTCTTCCCCGATGCGGTAATTGGAGCGCAGCCGCACCACGTCGCGCTCGTCGGCAGGGATATAGATCAGCTCGTATTGCCGAAAGAAGCCGCGAATCGCGGAATAGCTCTCGCCGACTTCCTTGCGAGTCTCAATTGAGAAGGCCAGATGATCGTGGTCACCAAACTGAAAACTCAGAATGGGATGCGCGATCCACGGCGAGCCCCACCAGGTCAGGAAGAGATCAATCCCTCGCAAATCCGCAAGATTCACGGTCCTGGTTTCCCAATGCGGTGTGTAGTCGGTCTCGGTGCGGTAGTCGCAATTGCGAACATTGTGGATGGTGACGCGATCGCCGGCGATTTCCGCCCAGCCAAGCTCGGCAACATCCGGCTGCCACAGCCGCGTATTTGAGGGTTTGAGTGATAACCACCACGCGAGCACAAGTAAAAACCCGCCGCCACAAGCCGCAATGCCCCAAGCGCGCGGCTTGAGGAAGATCGCGGCCACCAGCATCGCCGCCAAATACAGCGCGGCTGCAACTACTCGCAGCTTGGCGATGGGAAAATCGAAGTACAGCGCGGAAGCTGCCCAAAGGGTCAGCAGTGCAAGCACGAGGAACAGAGCCGCCCAGCCAATCACTCGCAGGCCTCGGTAGTGCGGGCTAGGCTGCAACTCCAGCCGGCAGAAGCTGTGCTCGCCGTTTGCATGTGCGGTCCCCATGGTAGAACAAGCACCAATTGTTATAGGAATTCATGGAATTTCTGGCAGGAAAGGCTATATCGCGGGGAAGGTACGAGATCACAATTGTTTGTGACTATCCGCACATTATGGGTGGCCCGGGGGGCGCAGAATCTTGGTGCATTGATTCCGACCAAGCCTCTGGTGCACTGTGAGTTAGGCTCCCACGGGCACGGAATGTTCACCTGCATCCATTCCCTGCTTGGAACGTCATGATGCTTAGTGCACAATGAGGTCTTGTGCGTCGAAGGAGACGCTCTATGGCTAGCCTCACGGAAACGATTTTTGCTGAGCCGTCCGGTAGTGAAATCCGACACAAGGCCCTGGCACACTGGGTGGAAGAAGTAGCCCGCGTCTGCCAGCCGGATGCGGTGCACTGGTGCGACGGATCGGCTGAGGAATATCAGGCCATGCTGCGCCTGATGATTCAGGCGGGCGTGGCTATAGCACTGGAGCCTAAGAAACGCCCCAACAGCGTTCTAGTCCGTTCGAATCCGGCGGATGTTGCCCGCGTCGAAGACCGTACTTTCATCTGCTCCCGTTCCAAAGACGATGCTGGTCCCACCAACAACTGGGAAGAACCGGTCAAGATGCAAGAGACGTTGACCAAGCTCTTCACCGGCGCGATGGTGGGCCGCACCATGTACGTAATCCCCTACAGCATGGGTCCCATTGGTTCGCCGATTGCCAAGATTGGAGTCGAGATCACCGACTCGCCGTACGTCGTGGCCAACATGCATACCATGGCGCGGGTGGGCACACGCGTGCTCGAGGTTCTGGGCAGCGACGGCGAATTTGTTCGTGGCCTGCATTCCGTGGGCGCGCCACTGGCCGCGAATCAGCAAGACTCCACCTGGCCCTGCAATGCCGAGCACAAATACATCTGCCATTTTCCTGAAACACGAGAGATCTGGTCGTTTGGCTCCGGGTACGGCGGAAACGCCCTGCTAGGCAAGAAATGTCACGCGCTGCGCATCGCCTCAGTGCAGGCCCGCGATGAGGGCTGGATGGCAGAGCATATGCTGATCCTGAAGCTCACCAGCCCCGAAGGTAAGGTCAAGTACATGACCGGGGCTTTTCCTTCGGCCTGCGGCAAAACCAATCTGGCGATGCTGATCCCCACCGTCCCAGGCTGGAAGGTGGAGACGGTTGGCGATGATATCGCCTGGATGAAGTTCGGCGCTGACGGCCGGCTCTACGCCATCAATCCCGAATACGGGTTCTTCGGCGTGGCGCCCGGCACCAGCATGAAGTCGAACCTCAACGCGATGCTCACCATCACCCACAACTCGATTTTCACCAATTGCGCCATGACTCCTGATGGTGATGTGTGGTGGGAGAGCATGACCGATCAAAAGCCGCCGCAATTACTGGACTGGCTGAGACGGCCCTGGACACCGAATTCTGGACGCAAAGCGGCGCATCCCAATGCGCGATTCACCACTCCAGCCAAGCAGTGTCCGGTGATCGCGCCCGAGTGGGAGGATCCCAAGGGCGTGCCCATCGATGCCATCCTGTTCGGCGGACGCCGCGCCGGCGTGGTGCCGCTGGTGGTCGAAGCGTTCGACTGGCAACACGGCACCTTCCTCGGAGCCACCGCCAGCAGCGAAACCACCGCAGCGGCAGCAGGCAAAGTCGGTCAACTGCGGCGCGACCCGATGGCCATGCTGCCCTTCTGTGGCTATCACATGGGAGACTACTTTGCGCACTGGCTGCAGATCGGCATCAAGGCTCAAGCCTCCAAGTTGCCGCGGATTTATTACGTCAACTGGTTTCGCCAGGATGCCAACGGCCGATTCCTGTGGCCCGGCTACGGCGAAAACAGCCGCGTGCTGAAGTGGATTTTCGAGCGCTGTGCAGGAACGGCTAACGCTGAGGACACCCCGATCGGCCGGTTGCCGGCTCGCGGTGAGCTAGACCTGGACGGGCTGGATGTAACCGCTGAAGCGATGGAAGAGCTGCTTCGAGTGGACGTGCCCGGGTGGCTGGTGGAAGTGCCGCTGATTCGCGAACACTTTGCCAAATTCGGTAACCGCCTGCCGGAGGGCTTGCGCAACGAAGTCGATCGCCTGGAGCAGCGGCTGAAGAAGGCATAGCGAGGGATCCAGCTCCTCGCGGCTGGTCATGCTGAGGCCGCATCGGGCGCGAGGCATCTATGCATTGCTTGTTCCGTGAGCGGCCCGGCGGGGATCGGATACCGCATTTTCGTAATTGACGTGCAGCACATGTCCGCAGCTGCGCGTCCGACTGTACGTTAATATCTACAGCGGATGGTGGATCTCTATCCTCTGCGGATGGCCCCGTACTTCAGTGAGCGCGTCTGGGGAACGCGCGATCTCTCGCCTTACTTCACCGCGCCCGGCACCGAGCCCATCGGGGAGGTGTGGCTGACCGGCGATGATTGCAAGGTAATTGACGGTCCGCTGGCAGGAAGCTCGCTGGCGGAGTTGAGCTACCGCTTCCAGCGCCAGCTGGTCGGAGAATCTGCGCCTGAACCAAATCGTTTTCCCCTGCTGACTAAATTCTTATTTCCGCATCAAAAGCTCTCCGTGCAGGTTCATCCCGATGACGAAGCTGCCCGCTGCATCGGCCAGCCCTGGGGAAAGACGGAGTGCTGGTATGTGCTGCATGCCGTCGCCGGAGCGCAAATTGGCCTCGGCTTAAAGCCGGGGACAACCAAGGCGGAATTCGAGCGCGCCATTCACGAAACCCGCGCCGAGGAGTTGCTGAACTGGGTCGACCTGGAAGCGGGAGACATGATTTTTGTCGATGCCGGAACCGTGCACACCATCGGACCCGGCTCCGTACTGGTGGAGACGCAGCAGAGTTCCGACACGACTTTTCGTCTATATGATTTCGGGCGTCCGCGGGAACTTCACGTGAAGCAGGGACTGGATGCGATGAAAGAGCTTACCCGCGCGGGGAAGGTGGCCCCGGAAGTTCAGGATGAATTCAACACGCTTTTGATTTCCAACCCATACTTCCGAGTGAACAAGTATCATCTCCGCGGAGGGCAGGGGCAGCTGTTGAGGGCATCACAGCAGGAGGCGCGAGACCGATCTGTCGAGATCATCGTTGGACTGCAAGGGGCTGGAATGCTCGATGCCAGGGGGCATACTCCAGTGTTGTTTGGAGGTGGCGAAGCAGTCGTGATCCCCGCTGCCATCGAGGAATTCATGGTCCGGGGGCAACGGGAAGTAGAATTCCTTACCATGACGGTTCCGCCAAAAACAGAATTTTCGGCTGCGCAGCAATCTCCACGAGACTGATCAATCCTTGGCTAAGAAATCCAATTTCTATCCCGTAATTCTGGCAGGTGGACGGGGCACACGCTTCTGGCCGTTGAGCCGCCGTAAGCGCGCCAAGCAGATGCTGGCGCTGGATGGCAAGCAAACCATGATTCAGCAGACGGTCGCGCGATTGCTGCCGCTGGCTTCTCCCGCGAACTTCTGGGTGATCACGAATTCCGATCTGCAGGCCGGGATCGCGCGACAACTGCAACGTCTGAAACGCAAACAGATCATCGCCGAGCCCGTTGGCCGCAACACAGCGCCGGCAATCGGACTGGCCGCTTTCCTGTTGATGCGTGAAGATCCGGACGCCGTCCTCGGGCTGTTTCCTGCGGATCACGTCATCGAGAACGAACGGGAATTTCGTACTGTGATCCAGCGGGCCATAGCTGTTGCTGCCGCGGGAGAAAACATGGTGGTGATGGGAATCCAGCCACATCGACCGGAGACAGGATACGGCTACATCGAAGCCGGCAAGAGCGCATCGGAAGGACTGCTTCATGTGCGCCGCTTCACCGAAAAACCAAATCTGGAGAGAGCAAAAGAATTTTGCGCGGCGGGGAATTACTTCTGGAACAGCGGCATGTTTATCTGGGGCGCACGCACCCTGGTCAATGCCATGCGCGAACATCTGCCGGAGACAGCAAAGTACCTGGAAGAAATCGCCTCCGCGTTTGGTACACGGCGTTTCGTCAGTACGTTTCGCAAGCTCTATCCCAAGTGCGAAAACATCAGCGTGGACTACGCCATCCTGGAGCCGCGTTCTGGCAAGGGAGAAGAGCGCTCGCGGCTGTATTGCATCCCCTCAGATATTGGCTGGAACGATCTGGGGTCGTGGGCTGCTCTCTATGAACATCGCACTCAGGCCCGTGACGGAGAGAATGTGATCCAAGGCGAAGCTGAATTCGTCCTCAATTCCCAGGGCAACTACGTGTATGCCCCCGGGAAATTCGTGGCCGCGGTGGGGGTGAAGAACCTGGTAGTAGTGGAAACGCCGGATGCACTGCTCATCACTACACGCGAGCAGGCGCAGGATGTGGGCAAAGTGGTGAAGTATCTGGATGAAAAGAAACTGACCCGGTTGACCTGAGGTGCTCGCGTGTTCAGCCAGAAATCAACAATTTGCGCAATGGGCAAGTGTCCCATCCTGAGGGTAGCGAAGGGTGGGATCGAAGCACCCTACACCAGAATCGGGTGAAGCGTGGACCGTCGGACTGGTCATGGAGCAGCTATCGCTCGTATGCTTTCGGACAAGCAGCTTTCGTTGTGTGTTAAACATGTAATTGAAGACTGCCTCAGCGATGCAAACCTGATTGCCACCCACCCTTCGCTAGCGCTCAGGATGGGGCACCCACGGCTTAGGTTGTGCGAGCAGAATGGTATAGGTGGTTGAGGGCGGCGCGCAGACTTTGCCCAGCAGGGGAACTAGGCCACTCAAGCCAAAAGAGGGCTTGAGTGGGCACCCGCCCGACACGGTGGAAAAGGGAAGAGCCCAGGTCTCGAAAAGCGCGAGACCTGGGGCACCCGGC
>DASPRM010000065.1 GCA_035624455.1 Terriglobales bacterium | reverse complement strand
ATCCGGGCGCTTCAGCATGGAGGACGTAACGACCGGGAACAATTTGCGTCAGGGAGAACCGGCCGGTGTCGTCGGTCGTGGCGGTGCGTGAGAGATTTCCGCCCACTCGCGAAGCCATTACGCGGGCAGCAACGATTGCGGCGCCACTTGCATCTGACACTAAACCCGTTACCGTGCCAGACGACGCGGCCTGTCCGTAAGCAATTGACGACAGCAGAATCAAGCATGTGAGCACGAAGGTCTGCCGGAAAGAGGCGCGCCCGGCGCGATGTGGCTTCATTCCGCCGGGAAGCGCGGTCGCTAGCAGGACTCTCACGCTGCCCCGATCCCGCTGTCGGAAACACATTAACGAAGCATTCCCCCACAAGGTGAAGCTAAGTATACAACAGAATGTTAATCGGAGTTAATAAAAGAAACTACTACGGATTGGGGCGGGGGCATGAATTGGGAGGGCATTGGAATCCGCGAGGGGCGGGCTGTCCCCCCCGGAGCCGACCGTCTTCTCCTTGGGGGCGGACCGACTCCGGCCACGGAAGGACGTTTGGTTTATTATGGAATAAGCAGTTGGGGTGATCAGTTCTGTAATTCAGCAGCCGTGAACGGCCGGCCTTAGCCGTATTGAACGAATGCGCCGAATGATCTCCAGTCTGTTGATGCTCGTTATCGCGGCAGCATTGTTTCTGCCGCTGGCGACGGCGCTTTCCGGAAACAGTCTGCCCCAGTGCTGTCGGCGCGATGGGCGGCACCATTGCGGCATGGCTTCCCGAGACGGCTTTGTCGGAGGCCATCCGGCGTGTCCATTCCGCCGGGCACCCTTTGTCCGGACAGCACCTGCGTCAACAATCTCCCAACACCCGCTCCACTTTGCCCCGCGAGTTGTTCACGCCCAGACTGTAGCGTCTACCCAAAAGCCGCTGAATTCTCCCATTCTTTCTTACCTGCAGCGTGGGCCCCCTACCTCCCCGACCATCTGATTCGAACTGCGGACTAACACGCGAGTCGCTGATCGCTCGCGGGGAGTCCGTTTCCCTTCCCTTCTTTCGAGTCAGGGGGATTGGATGTTTTCTCTCAGGTTTTTGCTTGGCTGTATGGCTGTGCTCTGTGCCGCTACCGCTGGAGCCACTATCTTCGGAACGGCGCGTGGGCTGGTGCATGATCCCCAGCATCGACCAATAGCCGACGCGCAGGTGATGATTCATGCGGTGGATTCGGACTGGAAGCAAGGCACGCGCACGGCTGGCAACGGCGAATTTCAATTCGATGCGGTTCCAGTGGGCGAATACGAAATCACTGCTTCCGCGCCAGGTTTCACAGAACGCAGCGAGCGAATCACCGTCACCTCGGGAAGTTCGCCCTATCTGCATTTCCCACTGTCACTGGCTAGCGTAAACCAGAAGGTTGAGGTCTCGGAGACTGCAGAGCTCGTTAATCCGGACGCGTCCAGTCCGAGTGTGGTCGTTAGCCAGGAACAGATCGAAAGAATGCCGGGCGCGGACGACGCCAACAGTCTTGCAATGATCACCAATACAGTTCCCTCGGCTTACATAGCGCACGACCAGCTGCACATCCGTGGAGGGCACCAGGTCTCGTGGCTTATCGACGGAGTCCCCGTACCCAACACCAACATTGCCTCCAACGTCGGACCGCAATTCGATCCCAAGGACATCGATTATCTTCAGGTACAACGTGGTGGATTTTCTGCTGATATCGGGGATCGCACGTATGGAGCTTTCAGCGTGGTGACGCGCTCCGGCTTTGAGCGCGATCGCGAGGGCGAGCTGATCCTGGGGTATGGAAGCTACAACAACACTGATAACCAGCTGAGCTTTGGCGATCACAGCGCACGTTTTGCCTGGTACGCGAGCCTGACCGGGCATCGCACCGACCTGGGCCTGGAAACGCCGGAGCCGACCGTACTGCATGACCTGAATTCGGGGCTCGGTGGTTTCCTGTCTCTGATCTTCAACAAGACTCCTTCGGACCAGCTGCGGCTGGTGAGCTCTCTACGGGGGGACCACTACCAGATTCCGAATACAGCAGAGCAACAGGCATCGGGAGTCCGGGACACCGAAAAAGAACGGGATGCTTTCGTTAACTTCTCATGGGTGCACACTGGCTCGAGCGGACTGATGTGGACGCTTTCGCCCTTCTATCATTTCAATCGTGCTGCCTACGAGGGCGGACCTAACGATGTGCCGATACCCGAACAGGATCTCGGTTCGAACTATGGGGGCGGGGAATTCACGATCTCAAAGGTGCAGGGCAAGCACAATGTGCGGGCGGGAGCTCTTGGATTTGTGCAGCGCGATAATACGCTGTTTGGAGTAAGCGCGAATGATGGAAGCGGAGACGCGTTTCGCCAGCGCGAAATTTTCTGGGGCAGCTTGCAGGCAATTTTTCTGGAAGAGCAGTACAAGCCTGTCGGATGGCTGACGCTGAATGGCGGCGTGCGCCTGACGCGCTTCTCCGGCATCGTGAACGAGCATGCTACCGATCCGCGGATTGGCGCGGCGATCCGCATCCCTCATCTCGGCTGGGTACTGCGCGCTTTCTATGGAAGGTATTACCAGGCCCCGCCGTTGTCGACGGTTTCCGGACCGCTACTCGACTTTGCCGCCAGTCAGGGATTTGGCTTCCTGCCGTTGCATGGCGAACGCGATGAGCAACGCGAGTTCGGGCTCTCAATCCCCTGGAAAGGCTGGGCGGTGGATATCGCTAATTTCCGCACTGGCGCGAAAAATTATTTCGATCACGACGTGCTTGGCAATTCCAACATCTTCTTTCCCCTGACCATCGATCACGCCCGCATTCGCGGCTGGGAGGCGACGGTCAAATCCCCTCGCTTGTTCAACCGGGCTCAGTTCTATCTTGCCTACTCCCACCAGTA
>DASPRM010000064.1 GCA_035624455.1 Terriglobales bacterium | reverse complement strand
AGGCTACGGCGAAGACGAACTGGACCGCGCCGGCGCCTACCGTGTATATGAGGACCCTCTGGATCTGCTGCGGCACTTGGACGAAGTGGGAGCGCGGGTGAAGGAATATGGGTGACGGAGTCGAGGATACTCACCCGTATGAACCCTGCACTTCCCAGAAATGTCATCCTGAACGAGGACGGGGTAAACCGATCCCCGTCCGAGTTGAAGGACCCGGTGTTTTCTCGCTGCTTGTAGGTTTCCCTTGGAGGTGGCCCACCTCCCGGTGATGACAATATGAGAAGGAGCTTTCGGCGCGACCCAACGCCCCTTCACTCACGCTCCAGCCAAACAAAAAGCCCGGCACTCGGCCGGGCTTCACATCCAAACCAAACCTCGTCTCAATACAGCCGGAAGTTAACTTCAACGTTGATCTGAACTGCGACTGGCTGGCCGTCTTTCTTGGCTGGCTCAAACTTCCACTGCCGTACCGCCTCCACTGCCTTTTGATCCAGGCCGAGGCCCAGGCTGCGAGATACTCTGATATCGCGCGGCCGACCACTGGGATCCACGATCAGCCACAAAACCACTGTGCCCTGGTACTTCGCCTTGCGGGCCTCTTCCGAGTACTCGGGATCAGGGGTGTAGATCGCCCGGGGTGCGGACACGCCGAACTTCCCAACTTGGAAGACACCTCCGCCGAATCCGCCGCCCTTGCCCGGGCCGACGCCGCCACCTTCACCCGAGCCGACGCCGCCACCGCTTCCCGATCCGATTCCACCGCCCGAGCCGGTGCCATTCGAAGGCGGACCGTTAGGAATACCCGCGATCGGATCGCCAAGGCTCGGCATATTGTTCTGTACTGGAAGCTTCACATTGGGTGGCATCACCACCGTAGGCTCCACAGCTAGCTTCGGATGGTCATTGCGGATCACCACTGCCGGAGGGGTGATTTGCTCCATGGAGAATTTGGGTAGCTTCCCCTTGGGAGCCTGAATCTTGTCGCGATCTCCACCACCGCCGCCGCCCTGCAGTTTCTTGCCGCCACCATCGGGAACGACCGGCATGATGCCGCTCAAATCTGGAGCTATCAGCGTGACCGACTGTTGCTGTTGCACTTTCTTTACGACCCTGGCTCCCAGAACCGAAACCAGAATGATTCCGCCGATAAACGCGCAATGCGCGATCGCGGAAATCATCGCGCTCTTATTCTTATATTGATCCTCTTCCCAGATGGGCTTCACGCGGACCGGCCTGGAAGTTAGCTCCAGTGGCGCTGTCTTTTCCGGGAACAACCGATCTTTGATCTGGCGCGGCAGCGATATCCAAAGCGGGGCGCTTACATCGTCGCCTATCAAACGCACGCGCACGGGCTTGGAGGTGAGCGTGAGCGGCGCTGTTTTCGTCGGATGCAGGAGCTCACGAACCTGAGCCCGCAGCGAACGCCAAAAAGGCTGGTCAATTTGCCCCTCGGGCAAAAGAAAGTTCAGCTCGGGCGAAGCTGACGTGCTGGCCGGCTGCTCGCCTGTGATCGGAGATGCTTGAAGATCCGTCGGCATATCCCTTAGCCCAGTCCCGCTGGTTTCCCCTCCCGAAGCTTCACTAGCAGATGATTTTGATAGCGTTGCTGGTTGCCCGGTATAAAGAGCTTGTAAACCCCAATCTAACCATTCAACCAGATATATACCCGTGACACAACCTTAAGATGCGCTCTCCGGGTTAGCGGACCAACTTTCTTGTTAACTAGTCCCATTGTTGAACAGCTGCACGCGCGCTGCGAGTGACCAAGGGGCTTCGCCCTCGGGGGAATTCCCCCTCGTAACTTATAATGACTGAAGTACCTTAGATTTCGACGTCAGATCGAGGTAACGACCGAAGTGGTTTCGATGCCGAGGTACTTCTGACTTCACCCGATCACACTTCACCCGATACCCGGGCACATTGAAGGAGAACCTGAAGTAGTGCCGCTCGAGCTAAAGGCAACCATAAATCTCCCTAAGACCGCCTTCTCCATGAAGGCCAATCTTCCGCAAAATGAGCCGCGGATGCTGGCCCGCTGGGAGGAATTGCGGATCTACGACAAGATCCGCCAGGCACGGCAGGGGTCGAGACAATACGTCCTGCACGACGGACCCCCGTATGTGAATGGGCCAATCCACCTCGGCCATGCACTTAACAAGTGCCTCAAGGATTTTGTCGTTAAATCCAAGACCATGGCGGGATTCGATGCCCCCTATATCCCCGGGTGGGATTGCCACGGACTTCCCATCGAAATCAAGGTCGATGAGGCTTTGGGCGGTAAGAAGTTGAAGATGAATCCCATGGAGGTCCGCCAGGCCTGTCGTGACTATGCGGCCACCTTCCGCGACCTGCAGCGCGACCAATTCAAGCGCCTCGGTGTCTTTGGCCGCTGGGATCGCCCCTACTCCACGATGACCCCGGAATATGAGTCGGTCGTGGTGGAAACGCTATTCAAGTTTTTCGAGAAGGGGGCGGTCTACAAGGGGCTCCGGCCGGTGTACTGGTGCATTCACGACGAAACTGCACTCGCGGAAGCCGAAGTCGAGTACGAAAACCACCTCAGCCCCAGCATCTGGGTCCGGTATCGCCTGACGAGTGATCCGCGAAACATCGATCCTGCACTCGCCGGCAAGAAAGTCTCTACCATTATCTGGACCACCACGCCGTGGACGCTGCCTGCTTCCATGGCCGTCGCGTTCCATCCCGATGAAGAATATGTGGCCATCGGAACCGCCGACGGCGAGACCTACATCGTCGCGGAGAAGCTTGCCGAGTTAACCGCAAAGAGCTGCGGGCTCGGCGAGACCCGGATCCTGGCAAAGGTCCCTGGCCGCAAGCTGGAATATTCCACCTTTGCCCATCCATTTCTCGACCGGCAGATCCTTGGCGTGCTGGCCGACTACGTCACCATGGATCAGGGCACCGGTGCCGTCCATACCGCTCCCTCTCACGGTGCTGACGACTTCTATACCGGCGTGAAATACAAGTTGGACCAGACCTGCAATGTTGACGAGTCCGGGCATTTGCGCAAGGGCCTGCCTGAGTATGACGGCAAGCAGGTGTTTGAAGCGAACCCGCTGATCATCGACCTCCTGAAAAATCGCGGCGCGCTGCTGCACGTGGAAAAGCTGGAGCACTCTTATCCGCACTGCTGGCGCTGCCATAACCCCGTAATCTTTCGCGCTACTGAGCAGTGGTTCATTTCCATGGAATCCGGCATGGGCGGGGGCACGTTTCGACAGCGGGCGCTCGAAGAAATTAAGAAAGTCTATTGGGACCCTTCCTGGGGCGAGGAACGCATATCCAACATGATCGCCACACGTCCCGACTGGTGCATTTCCCGCCAACGAGTGTGGGGGGTGCCGATTGCGGTTTTCTTCTGCGAGGGATGCAACGAAATCCTGAATCGGCCGGAGGTGCACCGTGCCGTCGTAGAGCTTTTCGCTCGCGAAGGAGCCGACTCCTGGTATTTAAAGGACGCGGCGGCCATCCTGCCCCCGGATACAAAATGCCAGTGCGGCCAAAGCAAGTTCCGCAAGGAAATGGACATCATCGACGTGTGGTTCGAGTCCGGCTCCAGCTACCTGGCCGTGCAGCAGCACGAACCCGATCTTCCCTGGCCGTCCGATTTTTATGTAGAGGGTGGAGATCAGTACCGTGGTTGGTTCCACTCTTCTCTGCTATGCGCTATCGGTGTGCGCAACCAGGCGCCCTACCGACGCGTGAGCACCGTGGGATGGACCCTGGATGAAAGCGGTCGCGCCATGTCGAAATCGAAGGGCATCGGCGTGGATCCCATCGACATCGTCGAACGCCTGGGCGGCGAGATTGTGCGTTTGTGGGTGGCATCAGTGGATTTCCGCGAGGACGTCGTCGGCTCCGAGCGCCTGATGCAGCGTATCGCCGAAAACTACCGCAAGATCCGCAATACGTTTCGTTTCATTCTGGGGAATCTGGCCGGGTTTGTTCCTGGGAATGATGCGCTCGGCTTCGACCAAATGCAGGCGCTCGATCAATATATGTTGCTGCGTACCGCGGAAGCATCGCGCGATGTGCGCAAGGCGTATGAGGATTTCCAATTTCACAAGGTTTACCAGCAGTTGCTGAACTTCTGTACGGTTGACCTCAGCCAGGTTTACTTCGACATTCTTAAAGATCGGCTCTACATCTCGGCGCCTAAGTCCCAGGCACGAAGATCGGCGCAGACAGCAATCTGGCGCATCGGTGAAGCACTGGCGCGGTTGTTGGCCCCGGTGCTGAGCTTCACTGCGGATGAGGTATGGCAGTTCCTCCCGGCGATGGAAGGACGGACCGAGAGTGTCCATCTGAGCAATTTTTGGGATGAAGCGGAGATCGCTTCTGCAACCGCCGATAATACGCTCAAGCAATTGCGCAGCGATTGGCAACTGCTGCTCAAGACCCGCGATGAGGTGAACAACGCTCTGGAATCCGCGCGGCAGGCAAAGCTGATCGGCTCCGGGTTGGAAGCAAAAGTAGTTCTGGATGCGCCCGAGAGCATCTATTCAGTATTGGACAAATATCGTGACACGCTGCGGTATGTGTATATCGTGTCCGCGGTAGATTTGAAGAAGGGCATTTCGGGGAATGGTGCTCAGGGGCTAAAGATCGAAGTCACCCGAGCGCCCGGCCAGAAATGTGAGCGCTGCTGGAATTACTCTACCCTAGTGGGGCAGGATCCCACTTATCCCACGGTTTGCGAGCGCTGCAGCGCGGTTCTGAAGGAAATCGAGAGCGGGGGCAACGAAAGCTAAAGGATCATGAGTCAGAACCACGTTATGCGGAAATGGCACCTGGCGATTGCGGTTTTGGTGGTACTGCTGGACCGGCTGTCGAAGTGGCTGGTCGCCAAAGGTATCGCGCTGCACGAGACGATTCAGATCATCCCCGGCTTTTTCCGTTTCACACATGTTGAAAACAGCGGCGCCGCATTCGGTCTGTTTGCCGAGTCGGCATCGCAGTGGAAGCTGGCCGCGCTGATTTTGTTTTCGGTGGTCGCGCTGGCCGTGGTGATGATTTTGCTCTGGCGGAACAGCTATGCCCTTACCAGCACGGGCGTGGGTCTGTCGCTGATCCTGGGTGGCGCGCTCGGCAATCTCTGGGACCGCATATTCGACGGCCACGTAGTAGATTTCCTGGAGTTCTACATCGGCCCTTACCACTGGCCGGCTTTCAATGTGGCCGATAGCGCCATAGTGATCGGAGCTCTCCTGTTGATGTCGGAGATCCTCTTCGCCAAATCAGCCCAGCGGGAAGAAAAAGTCATAGCAAGTCAGAAATCGCAAGTCGGAAGTTAGAACCGGCACTCGGCGGTCAGACTGAGCTGACTCCTACCCGAGCCAAAACAACAGCTCGACTGTGGCACTCCTGACTTTTTCGCAAACGTCAGCCGTGCTTCTACTTCGCACTTGATCACATTTCCAGCCTGATTCCATATTGATTGTGCCCGGCGTTGGATGTAGGCTGCGTCGCGCAGCTTTTGAGACCGCGGCGCTTACCCGCTAGTCCTGGCTCATGATTTGGACACATCCCGGGAGTGAGTCGTGATCAAGCGCTTTCTTCTCTGGTCAGCGGGCATTCTCATCGTCCTCATAGTCATTGCCATATTGGCCTTCAGGCTTAGCCCCTGGCCGTCCGTCGTCCTCATTCGTCACGTGTTTTCCAACGGCGACCGGGCTTCTGAGGCCGCCTTGGAAAAACATGTCCCCGCTGGCATTGTGACGCGGCGCGATCTCGCCTACGGAGATGGGAAGGATGAAGTCTTTGATCTCTATTATCCGGAAGGCACGAACGCGCCTCGGCCAACTATCGTGTGGGTGCATGGTGGAGGGTTCGTTGCTGGCAACAAGAATGGAATCGCCAATTACATGAAGATTCTCGCCGGGCGTGGCTACACGATGGTGGCGGTAGAGTACTCGAAAGCGCCGGGCGCTACGTATCCCAAGCCTGTGGAGCAGGTGAATACAGCACTCGGGTTTCTCGTTCGCCACGCGGGCGATTTCAAGATCGACCCTGCGATGATAATTCTCGCCGGCGATTCCGCTGGAGCACACCACGCCAGCCAGGTGGCTCTGCTTACTACCGATCCCCATTTCGCGCATGCCATCCGCATCTCCCCGCAACTGCAACCCAATCAGTTGCTGGCCGTGCTTCTGCTGTCCGGAGCGTTTGATCCCTCCGCGGTGAATTTGGAAGGAAACTTCGGATGGTTCCTCGAGACGGTGCTATGGGCCTATTTGGGAAGAAAGAATTTCCGCGAACAGGCTGGCTTCCGATTGATGTCGGTAACTAGCCAAGTCACCGTAGCTTTCCCGCCGAGCTTCATCTCCAGCGGTAATGGCGACCCGCTGGCGCCGCAGGCGGTTGCACTGGCGCAGAAACTCGCTGGTCTGGGTGTGCATATTGAGACTCTCTTCTTCCCCACGGACCGTGTTCCTCGCCTCCCACATGAGTACCAGTTCAACCTGGACGACGCGGCGGGACAGGAAGCGCTCAACCGCACGCTCGCCTTCCTCGGGACTATCCCCAAGCGGACGATCAGCAGCAATCCACTCCCTTCACAAGTTCGAAGTGATATCCGAGGAAGTAAGAAGGAGTCGCGCCGTCTGCGTTCGCTCGAGCCGCTTCATACTCCTCACTTCACCCGATCTAACCAGCGGGAAGAAACATCCGGCGGATAAGGATTAAAAACAAAACCACGGCCCTATTCTAAGCAAGCCCGCAACTCGTCTAGCCTCACTTGGCAATTGTCAATCTGCTGAATTAGATTGTCCAGAATCGCCTCGACCCGAACAGCTGCATATTCCCGATCCACTGCGGTGGATAACCTTTGGTGTTCCTGTGCCTGTTCATTCAGACGGTTTTGTATCTCCTCCAACGCAAGCAGTGCCGAGTAGAAGCCATGAACTCTAAGCACGATGGGATCGGTAAAGTTACGCAGCTGAGCAATCTGGCTTGACAACGTGGTTGTGTGGAACCCTCCGATTAACATCGGCAGCGTTCCACTGTCGCGGAAACACCGACGAGCTTCAATGGCTCTCTGCCTACCCCGGACCAATTGTTCCTGAACTTCTTTCAGTTCCAGGCTGACCATTGTCAAGAATCGTGGCCATAGATCCTTGGCGAGCTGGCGAGCCAACTGGCCGTAGGTGAGAGTCTTGTTCTGGAAATCAGCTTGTACATCGCTCGGGAGAGCGTCGTCGGAGTTCCACAATTGCCCAAGCAGCCAACGCGCGCGATTGCGAGGCGACAGCGTTTCCCACCAGCGAGGGTAGAGCTCACGGTCGACGTGAGTTTCTAGGTGCCTCCACCACTCGCTATGGCGAGTAAGAACATCGAGGAATGCTCCTCCCGCAGCCCTGGAGTACCTTAACATCTGAATAACATCCATTGAGGTGCGCGAGTGTCAGCGCACATCCGTCAACATCGCATACAACGCTGCCAGCCTGCGTGCTGTGCTCGTACCTTCGGGCTTAGTGCAGCTCTGTTTGGGCGCGCTTCTACTTTTCCTACAAGCTCCCAGCAGTCTGCCTGCAATAGTCCGCCTGTGCGGTGTCGTGGATCACAATCTCTTGGTCTTAGCTTCCTGCCGGCCGGATGGAAGAACCCCTTCGACAGAGGGAACCTGATCCCAGACAGCATTGCGTTCTTGATTTAACCTGATTGGAGCTCTAAAGGAGAACACTCATGGCAGCTCACCGCCAGGCGGTCGCAAGTCCCAGTCTTGAAATCCATCGAAACGTAACTGTGCGCCGCGCGAAGCCGGAGGATGCAGAAATCTGCGGCCGTATCTGCTATGAGGCCTTCAAGACAATTTCTGAAAAGCACGGCTTCCCGCCCGACTTCCCTTCCCCGGATATTCCCGTGGCGGTCTTGTCGATGATGTTTTCGACCCCTACCTTTTACGCCGTGGTTGCGGAAGTGGACGGGCGCATCGTGGGCAGCAATTGCCTGGACGAACGCGGCGTGATCGCCGGGGTGGGGCCGATCACCGTCGATCCTAAGGTCCAGGATCGAAGTATCGGCCGGCGTCTTATGATTGCCGTTCTCGAGCGTGCCACAGAAAAACAAGCCCCCGGAGTGCGCTTGGTTCAGACCGCCTTCCATAACCGCTCTCTATCGCTATATGCCAAGCTGGGGTTCGATGCGCGCGAGCCGCTTTCGGTGATGCAGGGAGCCGCGCTCAACACGCGATTCGATGGCTATCGGGTACGCCACGCCGAGGACGCCGATGTCGAGGAATGCAATCACCTGTGCTATCGCGTGCACGGGCACCATCGCGGCGGAGAATTAGTGGCCGCCATCAAACGCGGAACCGCAAAAATCGTGGAATATAGCGGCAGAATTTCCGGCTACGCTAACGGGCTGGGATTTTTTGACCACGCCGTGGGCGAAAGCAATCGCGAAATCCAGGCGCTGATTGCCGATGCGCCACAGTTCGTCGGCCCGGGCATTCTGGTGCCGACGCGCAATGCGGAGCTGTTTCGCTGGTGCCTCAATCAAGGCCTGCGCGTGGTTCAACCTATGACCCTCATGAGCCTTGGGCTGTACAACGAGCCGGCGGGAGCATGGCTTCCCTCAGTGCTGTACTGAGTGCACTCACCCAACTTTCATCCCATGATCGTTCTGTTGGCTGGGCTACCGGGGACGGGCAAGAGCACGCTGGCACGCGAGCTCGCCAGGCGGACAAACGGCGTTGTGTTGGATAAGGACCAGGTCCGGGCCGCCCTCTTCCCTGCCGCCGACATCGAGTTCTCCACCGAGCAGGACGATTTCTGCCAGCACATCATGCTGCTTACCGCAGATTACCTGCTCCGCCTTAATCCCGACCGCGTGATTTTCCTGGATGGCCGCCCATTCTCGCGACGCTACCAGACTGACGATGTGATTCGCTTCGCCAACCGCCTGCACACTCCCTGGCGCATTCTGGAGTGCATCTGCTCGGAAACCACGGCCAAAAAGCGGCTTGACGAGGACGAGCACCCGGCGGCAAACCGTGATTTTGAACTCTATCTGACCGTAAAAGCGCGCTTCGAGCCTATCGAGCGGGAAAAAACCGTCATCGACACGGATCACGACCTGGAGACGTGCGTAAAAGAAGGCTTAACGGCGCTCCTGCGGAGCTTGCCGAAAGTACATGGGTGAACCAACCTATTGCTCACGCTTGATCACTCCCGGCAATTGTAACTACCGTGTAAAGTATCGGTTCCCGGGTAACCCAATGGTGGTTCCGGGCGTCTAATGAGTCAGGGTAGTGTACCGTCGCGTCGGAATCGCCGGCCGGGTCCCAGCATATAATGAATTCATCGGATGCACGGCGAATCAGTAATTCCATGGAGCCTCGTATGAAGTCGCGCGCATATATCTTGGCAGCCGTTCTGATGTTTTGTTTTGCCCCCTTTGCGCTCACCCAGGACACTCCGCCGCCTGCTCCTCCGCCGCAGGACACGACTTCGCAGAGTTCCCAGACTCAGGGCAAGCACGACGGCAGCAAAGATGACGTCGACGCCATCGGGAACCGCAAAGTCGGCGGCGGCAAGAGCATGGGTGACTGGTACTCGCTGGAGCACGAAATCCAGCTCGGCAAGCAATACGCCCAGCAGATCGAAGCTTCAGCCAAAATGGTGCAAGACCCCGTTGTGAATGAGTATGTGAATCGCATCGGGCAGAACCTGGTCCGCAACTCCGATGCCAAGGTCCCCTTCACCATTAAAGTCATCGATTCCGACGAAGTGAATGCCTTCGCTCTCCCCGGTGGATTCTTCTACGTGAATTCCGGATTGATTCTGGCCGCTGATGACGAAGCCGAACTGGCCGGAGTAATGGCGCATGAAATCGCACACGTTGCTGCCCGACACGCCACCCGCCAGATGACTCGCGGGCAGATCGCGAACCTGGCGACCATACCGCTGATCTTCGTTGGCGGTGGATTGGGATATGCCATCAGCAGCGCCGCCGGATTTGCTATGCCGCTGACGTTCCTGAGTTTCTCTCGCGGATTCGAGGCGGAAGCCGACTATCTCGGACTGCAATATATGTACAAGACGGGATACGATCCGCAGGCGTTCATCTCCTTCTTCGAGAAGATCGAGGCCAAGGAAAAGAAGAAGCCAGGAACCCTGGCGAAAGCGTTCTCCACCCATCCGCCCACGCCCGACCGCATCGAGAAGAGCCAGGAGGAGATTAAGAAGATCCTTCCGGGACGGGATACCTACGTTGTCAGCACTTCCGAGTTCGACGATGTGAAGGGGCGCCTGGCGAAACTGGAGAACCGTCACAAGGTGATCGACAACAAGGACGCGACCGCCCCCACGCTGCGGCGCACTTCCAACGCTGGCGACAACAAGACCCCAAATAAGACCGACACCAGCGACGACGATCGCCCGACTCTGAAGCGGCGCGACCAGGAGTAAAGTCCAGGCACGAACTGAGATCGGGTGAAGAGAGAAGTGCTGGGCTCGAACTTCTTCGGATCACCCCATCCTACTTCTGACTTTGTCCCTGATACCTTTGACCTCACCCGCTCAACCTACACCGAAGATAGTTCTGAACTCACCTGATCGATCCCCCCATGTTCACGGCTGCATGCCAACCTGACGTAACAAATCCTGGAAGCGCTGATCCGAGCGCAAATTGTCGAACACGGGATCGACGGCGAGATACGACATCCACACGGCGCGATCATCAAGGGCAGCCTGAAGCCACTTGAATGTCTGCTCTTTGTCATTCAGGGCAGCGTAGACTTGCGCCAACCCGTAGGGCGATACGTAGCACTCGCTAGAAATCTTTTGCAGCTGAGCGACAATCCGAAGAGCCTCGGGCTTCCTCCCTACCGCGGCGTGAGCGACCGCCACTTGGGCCAGATAAATCGGGCTGTTTCCGGAAAGTTTGGCCGCTCTCTCAAGCTCAGCGAGGCCTTCTTTGTAGAGCCCTGTTTGCACGTAGTTCTCACCGAGTAGCAGGTGAGCAGCTGCGAAGTTTGAATCCAAGTCAACTGTATTCCGGCTTTGTTCAATTGCGGCATTGTAGTTGCGGGCGAGATAGTATCGAAGCGCTACCCAAGTGCCAATCATGCGATTGAGTGGGTCAAGTCTCAATGCCTCCTTGGCCTCCAAAAGCGCCTCGTCGTGCCGCCCCCTTACCGACAGATAGTCTCCGTACCAATGGTGAGCATTTGCATACTGAGGGTCCAAGTCGATCGCGCGCCTGAACTCTGCTTCGGCCCTTGGCCAATCCCACCTGTGGTGAAGAACCAGACCCAGCGAGGCATGAGCTTCTGCAGACTGTGGGTCAATTTCAATGGATTTGAGGGCCGCTGCGTAAGCCTTCGGAAGCGCCTCGTCCGGAGATCTGAACCCGTGCCACGTCAGTCCACTGTTGCAGTCGGCCAATCCCGAGTAGGCCGCGGCATAAGCTGGATCCTTGTCTATCGCCTGCTGGAAGTAAGCCGATGCCTTCTGCAGGCTGTCCGCAGTCCGTTGGTTCCAGTAATAACGACCCTTGAGATAAGCCTCATAGGCTTCAGGATCCACCGCTAAAGCCGCGCCCAATCGCATCTGCTGTTGGGGAGTCAATTGGACGCGCACCCGTTGAACAATTGCCTGCGCGATCTCGCTCTGCAGCCTCAGAATATCGCTCAGATCCCGCTCATAACTCTCGGCCCACAAGTGCTGATCGGAATAAGCATTGATCAATTGAGCTGTAATGCGAACATGGTTGCCTGAGCGCACTACAGAACCTTCCACCACAGCATCAACGTTGAGTTCACGGGCAATTTGGGGCAGTGGTTTCCGCAATCCCTTATATTGCATCATCGAAGTGCGCGAAATTACCCGCAAGGAGCCAACTTTCGCCAGATCCGTGATCAGCGCATCGGTCATTCCATCGACGAAATATTCTTGCGAGGGATCGCCGGAAAGATTGTCTAGCGGCAAGACGGCAATGGATTCGATTTTAGCTTCGGGGAGGTAGTGCTTCTTCCAGCGATAGAAGATCCCTGCCACGAGCACCAGTACGATGAGCAGTCCAATTAGAACAACACCCCAGCGATGCGGATGGGGAATCTTTGGTGCGCCCACTGGGGGCGTCTTTAGCTCCTTCTCTGCCTCGTCGGAACCCGAAATGCGGCTTTCTTCTCCAGGACTGACGACGGGCGCTATAAAGCGGTATCCCTGTCCTGTCACCGTCTGTATGAATTGCGGATCTTCGGGATCGTCCTTTAGGACCTGTCGAATCTTGCGGATGGCGCCGCGGATGCTGTTGTCGGTATCGAGGAAAACTCCCTTGCCCCACACATTGGTGACGATTTCGTCGCGGGTGACGATCTCACCCCGGTGCTCGACCAGCTGAACCAGAATTTCCAGCGGGATGCGCTCTATCTTCACCGTATGACCGCGGCGGCATAGTCTGCGACCGGGAACATCAAGCTCGAAGTCTTCGCCGAACCTGACCGGCTCCTGCACTCTGATTGGTTCGGAAGCCATGCGTGCACCGGGAAGGGAGTGCGCAGATTCTACACCCGCTAGATACCAATCTAACTGCAAATTTCTGCAAATTTCTTCAACAACTTGGCGCGACACAAAAATTAACACCGCGACACACGCCCCGCTATGGACGGTCCCCCCACTGCTCGCCATGATGCCGCCACTCGTTCGCGAGTGCTGCCCCCCGCCTTGATGCAAATGTGCGTTGCACCGAAAGGAGAATGCCCATGAAAGCCGGCTTGAGATGCGGACTTAGTTCCATGCTTGCCGTGTTGTTGCTCAGCTGCCTAGCCGTTGCCCAGAACGCGGTGGCTGACTGGGATGCCATAGCCTTGAACACGATCGTCAGCGTTGCGAAGAAAGGACCGCCGACAGGCACGGTCTATTTCGCCTATGAGTCGCTGGCAGTCTACGATGCTGTGAATGCTATCGATGGCCGCTACACACCGTTTGCTGTCCCCTACAAAGCGTCGCCAAACGCCTCCAAGGATGCTGCCGCGGCAGCAGCGGCGCATGATGTGCTAGTCCATTACTTCCAGGCACAAAAAGGCGATCTGGACAAGGCACTTGCCGCATCACTGGCTGCCATTCCGGACGGCCCCGCTAAAGACGAAGGTGTGCAGGTCGGACAAGCGGTAGCCGCGGCATGGATTGCAATCCGTGCCAACGACGGTATTGAGGCACCGATTGTGTATGTTCCTGGGCACGGGCCGGGGATTTGGGAGCCTGTTCCGCCGAGCTTCCCGCCTCCAGTCGCCCCTTGGATGGCACAGATGGTGCCCTTCACGCTCGCGAGTCCCTCGCAATTCCTGCCCAGCGATGGCCCCCCGCCGTTAAACAGCGAGGAGTGGGCTTTCAATTACAACCTGACCAAGATTTTCGGCGCCAAGAACAGCTCCGTACGTACACCGCGGCAGACGGACATTGGGCTGTTCTGGAGCGATAACACCATCACGCAATACAGCAACTCGTGGCGGAAGCTGGCCGCGCAACAGCATCTCGGAACCGCCGATACCGCCCGCCTCTTTGCCATCGTGGACTTGGCTGTCGCGGATTCCCTTATTGCTTGCTTCAATGCCAAGTATCACTTTGCGTTCTGGCGTCCCGTCACAGCCATACGAGCCGGCGATACCGACGGCAATCTGGACACCATTGCGGATCCCAACTGGGAGCCTCTCGCTCCCACACCGGGACATCCAGAATATCCTGCCGCCCACGGCTGCTACACTGCCGCAGCCATGGATGTGTTGGCCCATTTCTTTGGGACCGATCGCGTCGAGTACTCGGTGGATAGTGCCGTTACCCACAACGCGCATTCCTTCCACAGTTTTCAGGACGTAGTTGCGGAAGTGGACCTGGCCCGGATCTTCGGTGGCATGCACTACTTGCACTCGGTTCTTGATGGAAACAACATCGGGCGCAAAGTGGCACGCCACATTACAAGAAACTATTTCTTGCCGGCCGGACATCAGGTTGATGAAAACCAGCAATAGGTAGAAGGTGGTACGCGGATGTCCCAGTTAGCGCCGCACAGTCTCGGCGCTAACCTGGAATTTAGTCGAACCAAGGCACGCTCAAGACGAAGCTGCCACCCGTGAGCGCTTGGCTTCCCGAACGCGCTCCAGCACGCTGCGAACCAGCTCTACTTCGCTGTCGCCGTCAGTGGGAAAGATACTCATCCCCCAGGCAGCCTGCAGTGGCTTCTTCTCGCGGCCGTAAGTGGTGGTCCCCACCGCCGAGAGCACTTTTTCCATCACTGTGGACGCGCCTTGGGTGCCGATTTCAGGGAAAATCATGGCGAAGCGGTCTCCTGCATAGCGACAAACCACATCGTTACTGCGCGTGCGCTTCTGCAAGGCACGAGCGAGATCACGCAAAAGTTCGTCGCCGCGATCGAAGCCGACCTCCGAATTCACCAGCCGAAAGCTCTCCAGGTCGAGCATGCCGATGCCGCAGTTCTTCTTGTAACGCCGCGAGCGTGCCAGTTCATGGGCGAGCGTCACATGAAAATAGCGCTGATTGTAAACGCCCGTGAGAAAGTCCGTATGAGCAACGCGCGTCAGCTCTTCCGAAAGCCGCATGTTGCGAATCGCTGTGGCGCTGACGTCGGCGGTTGCCTGCGCTATAGAGCGATCATCGGCGGTGAATGGCCTGGACTCGGGCGGTGCGATAGCCAGGAGGCCCAGTATCTCGCCAACACAGACCAGCGGGATATCCAACTCCTGCGCCGGTTCTCCAAACACTCCCGGCCACTTTTCTTTCTGCGCTGAAGTGTCCAGCCATAGGTCGCTGGAGCCCAACAACGCCTGGCGCTGCCCTTTGGTAAAGCGCAAGCGGGCGGGTTCGCGCGCCCCCGCCTTGGTCTTCAGGCTGAGGGTGCCATCTGATTCCGCCAGCAGCATAGCGACATTGGCAGAATCGAAGCTGTCGTGAACCAGATCAGTGATACTAGCCAGCAGACTGTGGGTACTTGCCGCGGATGTCGCCGAGCGCGCAATCAGGTTTAGGAGTTCGATTTGATGCATGCGTCGACGCTCGGCGGTGTACAGTCGGGTATTTTCAATGGCGATTGCTGCCTGGCTGGCAAAAGCATTGAGCAGTTGAATGTCTCCTTCGGAGAAGCTGTCAGGCTGTTCGCTTTCGATGTCTAGAACCCCGAAGACTTCATTGCGCACTAGCAAAGGCAACGCCAGTTCGCTTCTGACCTGAGGATTACCGGCAATGTATCTGGGTTCGCGGGTAACGTCGGCTAGATAAATCATCTCCCCAGTTTGTGCCACCTGACCGACCACCCCGTCCACACCAATACGCACGCGAAGCCCGGTCTGGCCATAGCCGAGCCCGGCCCGCAAATAGAGTTCCTGACCAGCTTCGTCGCGTAGGAAAATCCCGCAGCTAAAAACTGAGAAGTAGTTACGCACGATCAGCAGAATCTGATGCAGCACCGTGTCCAGATCTCCTGTGGACAGGATGATCCGGTTCGATTCATGCAGAAGCGCAACTTCCCGAATGCAGCGGTCAAGATGCGACAAGGGGGAGCCTCAGCAAGGAAACAGAATTATACGGAATGTCAAAGCAGAGCAGGCAGCGGGCAATAGTACAGGGGGGAGCGGGTTATCAGTACAGCAGCGGGAACCGCTAATGAGCGCCTTTTTGCTCTTCATCTCTGACTTTCAAATGATTTTTCAGGTTGATAAGAGGAGAGCGGATTCGACAGTTTCGGGAAGGTTTTGCGATCTTCAGATTAACCGATGCGAACTGTACCCGGTAACAAGTTGCAGATTTACCATTCACTTCGAAGCGTACGACTGAACCGGTTCTGCGATTCCCGCAGCTTGTTTGCGCGAAGCTGAGACTACCTTCAGCTGACTCCAGTCATAAGGAAATTCTCTTCCGCAGTCCAGGCATACCACGTAGGTCCCCGTCAGAGCGGCCGCTCCCGTGCGCCGCTGTCCAGCCCTCACCGATATCGGAAAGCTGTAGTGGCGGTGCCAGCACCCGAAGAAGGAATCCAACAACCTACCTAACATGGCGTCGCAGCCTTCCTATCCCTATAAACACCACATCTCGCGTGGTGTTTCCACCCGAAAATTTAGATTCCGAGTGGCTGCTTTAGGTTTCGCCAAGAAAATCCTTACGATTCTTCAGGATACGCAATTGGGAAAAGAGCGACTAGCCGGGCAGACTACGTAATTTGCGTTTGCCCAAAAAGGGAATGGAGCGGATCTATTGCGGCCCCTTCTTCCTGTCGTGACACTTGGTCACAATCGCCGATCGAAGCCGGGTTCTCAGGTCGTCGGGAAGCTCGTACAGAGTGGAATCACGGTAGATTTCGATCGTCTTCTTGGTGGTATTGCAGATGACATAGCAGTTGTGGCACCACTGCAGGTGATCTTCTA
>DASPRM010000063.1 GCA_035624455.1 Terriglobales bacterium | reverse complement strand
CGGGCGAAGGTCAGGCCCTTTTTCTCGTTCACCGGAATCTGCGTAATGCCGCGAATCTGGTACTCGACCGGGTCTTCGATAGTGATGATCTTGTCTTCGTCGGTCTTGATCTCATTCAGCGCGGCATACAGCGTCGTGGTTTTTCCTGAGCCGGTGGGACCCGTGACCAGCACCATGCCGTAGGGCTCGGCAATGTAGCGGCGGAATTTGCGGATGTCCTCATCGCTGAACCCCACCACATCGAGAGTGAGCCGGTGGAACTTCTCGCTCATCGATTCTTTGTCGAGCACGCGGAGCACCGCATCTTCGCCGTGGATGGAGGGCATGATGGAAACGCGGAAATCGATGGAGCGGCTGTTGTAGCGCACGCGGAAGCGGCCGTCCTGAGGGACGCGGCGTTCGGCGATATCCAATTCGCTCATCACCTTGATGCGCGAAATGATGGTGGAGTGATGTTCCTTGGCAATAGGAGACATGGCCGCTTGCAGCACGCCGTCAATTCTGTACTTGATGACTACGGAGTCATCTTGACTCTCAATGTGAATGTCACTGGCGCGCCGCTGCAGGGCGGTGAAGATGGTGGTGTCCACCAAGCGGATGATGGGACTGATATCCCCCTCGGCGGTGAGCTTCTCGATGGAGATGGTCTCATCGCTGCTCTCGTCTTCGCGGATGACGTCCAGGGTGAAGCCTTCGCTGGCTTCTTCCAGCACGCGCTGCGACTGTTCCGTTTTCTTAAGGATGTCGCAGATTTGCGAGAGCGTTGCTACCCGCGTGAGAAGCCGGCGGCCAAGGAGAATGCTGATCTCATCGATGGACATCAGCTGGCTGGGATCAGCGATGGCGATGGCCAAGCGTCCGTCGGGGGTTTCCTCCAGCGGAACGAAGTTGTATCGGAACATCATGTCCACCGGAATCTTCTTGAAAAGGTCCGGCTGAAGATGCTTTTGCCGAAGGTCGAGGAACTCGCAGCGATAGCGGTGAGCGAGGTCGCGAGCGCGTGCCTCTTCGTCCAGCACATTGGCGCCGTTCATGACTACGCCATTGCCGCCATTTACGAATATTGGTTTACGATCGATTGAGGCCATAGCAATCCTGGGTACCTGGGTCTACCTTATTCCACCTGCACCAAGAGTGAAAATTGGCAAATACAGCGAGAGCAGGACGAATGCCACGATCCCGCCCATCACCACAAGGATAATCGGTTCGATGAGAGACATGGCCGCAGTGAGGGCGGTCTGCACGTCTTCCTCATAAAACTCCGCAACCGAGGTCAGCATAGCCGGCAACGCGCCAGTGGATTCTCCGACTTCAATCATTTCCACTGCCAGTTCGGGAAATTTACCGGTCTCTTCCAGGCTACGGGAGAGCGCTCTGCCCTCGCGAACGCGCTGCGACGCCGTCAGGATGCTATCGGCGACGGTCTTGCTTTGAATAGAACTGCCCGCGGTTTCCAGCGCGGGCACCAGCGGTAAGCCTCCCGACAACAGGGTTCCCAACATGCGGCTGAAGACTGCGACCTGGTACTTCAGCCAGATTCCCCCCAGAAGGGGGGTCTTCAGGCGCACCCGATCGATCGCGCGCATCCCTGAGTTGCTTTGGCTCCAGCGCCAGAGGAGAGCCGCGATGATTGCGAACACCGGAAGAATGATGAGTACGTACTTCTGGGCAATCTGCCCGACCGACAACATGAACACGGTGAGTGCCGGGAGTGTCTTTTCCTGGCTGATCTGCTCGTACAGTTTCCCGAATTGCGGGATCACGTAGGTGATCAGGAAAGTCAGCATAGCGATGATCAGCACGAACAACAATGCCGGATAGACCAGCGAAGCCTGCACCTTCTTGCGGAAGGCGATGGCCATTCTTTGAAAACCGATGTAGCGATTGAGAACCTCTTCCAGGTTGCCGCTCTTCTCGCCCGCCAGCACTGTGGTGGTGTAAAGCTTGGGAAAGACACCTTGCGCGGCGAAAGCAGATGACAATACCTCTCCGCCCTTTACCCGATCGCGCACGTTTTCCAACAGCGAACGAAAGTAGGCGTTGCGCTGCCGCTTCAGCAGCAGTTCCAATGCATTCAGGATGGGCAAGCCGGCGCGAATCAGGGTGAGGAACTGCGAGTTGAAGATGACGAATTGATCGACCTTCACGCGGCGGCGTTGCGGCAGCCGAAGCTCGCCCGTGGAAAAAATGCTGCGCGGACGGACGGAATAGATGAGATATCCCTGCTGCGCGAATCGCTCACGCACCTCGCTGGCGGAGTATCCGTCCTCCACTTGCTCGAGGACTCGGCCCCGCTCATCAGCCATCTTGATTACAAATTCAGCCATGGATTTATTTCGCGAGGACGGCGGGGGGAGGCCATTAAGCCTTTCGTATGTCCTTTGCCGAAAGGTTAGTGTACCACTGTTTACGTAGCCATCCTGACTATGAAATCAAAGTAACCGCCCGGGTTAAGAGCATTCATCTAGTCTCCTAATTCGGTCGCTTCCACCACCCCAACACCCTCCGGGGGAGAGAAGCGAAACTGCTGGTCCGCCACCGTTAGGTTCTCTTTCTGACTCGTGAAACGGAATTCCGTGCTGGCTCCGTCCACCTCGAGCAAGGACAATCTGACGATCCGATCTTGTGGTGTGACCTCAAGTAACACCCGTGAAATGCGGTCTTCCATGCCTTTCGGCACTCCGCTCAGGACAACATTTCCCGCTTGTTCCCCGCTGCCATCGACGTGCAGGCCCTGAAGTTCCTTGCCTAGTTTGGCCTTGCCCAAAAGAAAGCGGATTGGAGAACGCAGATCGTCGATTTTGCTTACCGGGGCTCGCTGCGCCTGGGGTTCTCCCGGTACGTAAAACCAAGCTGTTTTGCCGTCGCTGACGAACAGCTTTGGGCGTGGCTCGCGATACTCCCAGCGCATCTTGCCCGGCTTCTTCAGCCATAGAGTTCCCGATTCGGTACGCGACGCCCCAGCTCCGCGGTAGGTCTCAGAAAAATCTGCCTGCATGGACCTCAACTGGTTGTAGTGGGCGTCCACCCCAGCTGCGACTTTTTGCGCATCGTTACGGTCTCCGCCGCGGTCTGCTGCCTGGGCCTTGGGCATCAGTTGGGCAGTCACCAGCAGCAAGCAGACGAGCATCGCGGGAGCCAGAACGAACCGCCGCTGGACGAAAATCAACATGACCCTCTTCTTAGGGCAAGGTCTTGATGGTGGGCTGGTAATCCGGGGGCAGCCCCTGTTTGATGAACGGCAGCTCCTTGGGATCTTGCACGACCACCTTGCCGTCCGACAGTAATCGGTAGGGATGACCAGCGGGATCCAGTGGAATGCCTCTCAACCACCCCGCCACGACCAGATCTCCCAAACTCGCGGGCAGGCGGCCGGTGTTCTCCCTGTAGCGCTGGATCAGCGCTTCCAGTTGGGGAACATCCTGATCCACCTGCAGCGCTTGCAAATGCTTATAGGCATTGTAACGGAGACTGGGATCGTCCGTACTGTCCAAGGTGGTCTGCCACATGATGCGAGCAGTTTCGACATCGCCACCATGCTGAGCCATCGACGCTGCGAGAATCTTTAAGAAGGGATGGGCATTGGGCAACTTTGAACCCTGTTCAAACGATCGTGCGGCCGCTACGTAGTCTTTCAGTTCCATCGCCTGGACAAATCCGAGGTCATAGTAGAGGTGCCAGTCGTTAGGATTGGCCTGGATGCCGCGCTCTACCAGTTGCACAGCTTTGTCTGCCATGCCGGCTCCATTGGGGGGCGCAGAGGCCAGGAAGGCCGCTCCGTAGCTGTAGGCGGGAAGCAAATGAGGATCGAGAGAAGTGGTGATATCGAGCAACGAATAAAGCAACGGATACTTGCCGGCATTTTCGTGGTGCTTGCGGCCGAAGTACTGCACCGCGCGCGTCCAGTACAGGTCGGCTGCCAGCCCGGTATAACCCAGGCTGAGCCGCCTGGCAGCAGTGGCTGAAGGGACATAGAGCACCTCGGGAGTGGGACTCGAGGCGCGAATGCGATCGATGACGCGCAATGTGACAACCGCCGCAGCGGTGCAGGCGCTGAGCAGCACCACAAGAGTCGTCGTCGTTCGCCACTGCCGATGCGGGGTCATTTCATGCTGCGGTGCTGAAAAATGAGGCTAGCTGCCGAAATCAAGGCCGCGGCATAGGCCAGCGCATAGACGGTGTTGTAGAGGATCAGTGATCCCGCTACGGGCTGATCGTGTGCTACCGAGGAGATCACATTCAACGCGGAGAAATTCGGAAGCAAGAAGGACAACGCGGTTGCCAGCCAGCGCGTGGGCCCCTGCGTCATGCCGGCGAAGCCGCGCAGATCTTCGCTGAACGATCCAATCACGAAGATGGAGAAAGTGAAGACCGCCGACAGGATCGGCGTTGAAAATGACGAAAACAGCAGTGCAACAGAGGTGACGATCATGAACTGAAGCAGGACGAAATAGATGGCAACCAGCAAGTAAACGTCAGATTTCTGAAAGCTGTGCATCAGGAAGAGCAAAGCGCCGAAAAATCCGATGGCCATCAGTGCGGCGTTGACCACCAGGGTTCCCGCCAGTCCAAAGAATTTACCGACAATGAATTCCCAGCGGCGGACGGGACGGGTCAGAACGGTGTACACAGTGCGCTTCTCGATTTCCTTGGAGACCAGGCCAATTCCGATGAAAATTGCGATCAGCACCCCGAAAATCGAAATTGCCGTTAGTCCCAAATTGATGACCAGTTGCCGCTGAATGCCGATGGTGATCTGGCCCATGAGCAGGGAAGAGCCCACCATCAAGAGAGCAAACACTATCAGGTTGTAAAGCACGCGATCGCGTACGGCTTCGCGAAAGGTATTGAACGCGATGGAGCGGATGCGGGCGGTCACCGCGTCACCTCTACGCCCTCGGCGAGCCGCTCAATGAAATAGTCTTCCAGAGTTGTGCGGATAGGATTGATCGAGGTCAGGCGCGCCTGAGAGCGGCGAATGGCATCGATCGCAGCATCCACTTTGGATTGCGGCACCGTCGCTCGAGCCGTATCACCGGTCAGGTGAACCTCGATGGCAAGTGCGCGCATGGCGGGCACGGCTGCAGAGCCATGCCAGATGACCTCAACGTTGTCACTGATGCGGGCGGTCAGTTCAGCCACCACGCCGACTCCTCGCAGTTCTCCTTTCCCCAGTATGGCCACGCGATCGCATAGTGCTTCTGCGTCGGAGAGAATGTGAGTCGAGAAAAAGACTGTCTTGCCTTCATCTTTTAGCTGCTGAATGAGCTCTCGAACCTCATGGCGTCCGAGGGGATCGAGACCGGACATTGGTTCATCCAGAAAAACCAGCGGGGGATCGTGCAGAATCGCCTGGGCAATGCCGACGCGCTGCAGCATCCCTTTGGAGTACTTGCGCAGCTGGACGTCGGCGGCATCGGCGATTCCCACGCGGTTTAGGGTGGCGTCGATGCGGCGCTTGCGATCGCTGGCCGACGTCCCCGAAAGCTGGCCGTAGTAGTCGAGCAACTCGCGGCCAGTGAGGTAATCGTAAAAATAGGGTTGTTCGGGCAGAAAACCAATCTGCGAGCGAATTTTGGGATCGCGGATGTCGCCTCCCAGAATGCGGAACGAGCCACCTGAGGGAGTGATCAATCCCATGAGAAGGCGCAAGGTGGTGGTTTTGCCAGCTCCGTTAGGGCCGAGATAGCCGAAAATTTCGCCTGCCGGGACCGACAAGGTCAGCGGGCGAAGACCCACCCTCGGACGCTTGTGCCAGAAGCCGACGAGGTAGGTCTTTTCCAGACCAAAGATTTCAATGGCGTTCATGGCGCGAATCGACGATCGGAGTGGTTCTCAGCAAAATTATAAGCAAAGCCATGTTCAGGCAGCAGTTGCAGTCCGGGTTCGGAGAGGAGTGGCATTTCGGGGTGCAATTGAGAGGCCCACAGAGCCGAAAGACAGTTAACCAAGGCCTTACGATCTAGGCTAGTCCCCTTTTCGGCCTTCTCTCCTGACCATGATTCACGAGTCGCTGCCAAACCCAGCTCTTCGCGGTATTGTCCGGGAAACCAGCGAATGTCACAAAAGCCAAGGGAGCAGCTTGCGCTGCTCCCTCAGCCGGCTCGTACCCTCCCCCAGGTACTTCGCCAAACTTGCTCCAGCAAATGCTGAACACACATATCTGGGGCACTTCGTATGCCAAAAGCTTCAATCCGGAAGTGATTGAAAATCGGTCGAGACAGGGCACATATTCGCACAAAGATCGGTGCAGCAGCCGCGGTCCTAACAAAAATCGTCATCCCGAGTGACTAAGAATGGAAGTCAATGCTATTGAGCACTAGAGCTGCTGGAATGATGCATCCGCTGTGTAGCTACTCCGGTCCATGCGCGGTGGACGGTTTTCTGATTCCTTCTTGAGGCTTCGCCTGATTCCGATAAGGCTCACGATCAATCCAACAAGCATGCAGGCGGCCCATGCCATAAGAATGCTGGTTGACAAACCTCCTTTGTGTAGGAAGACGAACCAGCGGTCCCAACCTAATCCCAGGCGGGCGGGCTCCGACGTGCGCAAGTAGTGAAATAGCAGATGTATCTGGCCAATCAGCGAATAGCTCAGCCGGTAAGTCCAATGCGAGTCATAGTAGCGGCCGGTGGTGGCCTGGTCCTCCATAAAGCTGGTGGCCAAACCGATGCACTGTATTGCCATCCCGAGCACCAACAACCCAACGGCTGACCAGCGTGTTTTCCTGCCACCGTCTGCCAGCGCCGGACCAAGTCCGAGACAAAACAGTGTGATGGCGGGTACGAGATAGCGCGGTCCGAAACAGTAGCCGCCCTCCCACTGCGTGTAGCGAGCAAAGAACAGTAAGTACAAGACTGGTAGCAGGGCAGCCAGTGTTGCCAGTCCGCGATCGCGCCGCCACAATCTTGGAATTCCCGCGAGCGCCAGGAGAATAGGCGGCGCAAACAGCAGAATTGATTTGCCCGGAGAAAACAGAAATCCGTGCAGACCAACACTGAGGGGAGTTTGAAAAGAATTCAGTTGCTTGCCTCGCTCAGCAAAGGCAGGGTAGCCAAACTCCAGCGGATTGCCGAAATGCGCAGTGTTGTATGCCAGCAACAATAGAACCGCGACACCGCTGACACTTGTTAAGGCCAGCGCCGCGCGCCCACCTGCCCTTTTGTCGCGAATCAGAATCGCAACCAAAAAGACCGCAATCGCCAACACATGCGTGGGCCGTACCCATACCAACAATCCCAGGATCGCACCAGCCGCCAGGGCCGCCTTGAGAGGAATAGGATCGGCAGCGGGGCGCCCGAAAAGCAGCAGGGCTGCCGCCATTAACATGGCTGTGCTCAGCGGTTCGGAAAAGAACCAGGCGGAATACGGAAACAGTGGGGTGCCCAGTCCCACGATCAGCACTGCAAACAGTGAGCTCTTCAGATCTGTGCCAACGCGAGTAAGCAGGAGGAACGCGAACGCTAGAGCCAGCGCCGCAAACGTCGCGCTGCTGAGGCAGGAGGAGAAGGCGAGTACGAGATCATTGGCGTCTGGCGGAACGCCTCTCATACGGGTGAGGGCGTAGAATCCCAACGCATACCACGGCGAGGCGGCAAGGGCATGGCCCGGCGGGTAAGCGGGCTGCGGGCGGCCATGGATGTCGTACTTCCCATAAAAGTTGTGCAGCGTTACTGCCTGGGGAATTGCAGTGGAGTGCCGCAGGACCAGGCTCTCTGTCTCGTAGAAGGTTGTGTACTCGTCGAGTGTGCGTACTCGCCCGCTGGAAGTCAGGAGATAGAAACAATTCAATGCGGTGAACAGCCAAAGTGCTACGCGCAGCCGCATGCTGCTTGTAATTCCCAGAGCATTGATGCGCGGCTGAACTTCTGTCGAACGCACTGGCTGATCGTAACAGACATACTCATTGCCGCGTTGCCAGGCTGGCACCATTCAGGTAAACGCCGCGGGAGCCCTGTTTACAGATGGTCTCGAGTAGCCGCAGAAGCCGCATTGCCCAGGAAGCGAAGAAAGCAAGAGGAGCAGCTTACGCTGCTCCTCTGGTCGGCTCGTACCCTCCCCCAGGTACTTCGCCAAAGTTAAACGTTATTGCAACGGGGTTGCAGCGGTGCAGTTTGCCTGTGTGGTGGTCGAACCGGCAGCGGTACGAACCACGGCATCTGCGTTCGAGCAGAAGTAACGCACACCAGACGTGCCGGGAGCAGTCGGATCACCGTTCAACTCATAGGCAGAAACGATGCCACCGGTCGTGGTCGCGTCGTTAACGTTGAAGGTATAACCGCTCTTCACGCAAGGAGCACTAGCGCAACCAAGAACGTTGTCAATCAAGCAAGCGCCCGCGGAGGTCGGGGTAGCGCAGTTGCTGCCCGGCCCAAGGGCTGCCAGCGTGCTGGAAAATCCCACCGTCGGATAGGTGGAGTTGTAGGTGACCTGCGCCGTGTTCAGTGTGCGAATAGATCCCACCGCCGATGCTTCATTGGCGGCGATACGCGAGCGCAGCAGGTTCGGAATAGCGATCGCCGCGATGATCAGGATGATCGCCACCACGATCAGCAACTCGATAAGTGAGAAACCCTTTTGCTTCTTCATCTAAATGTGTAACCCCTCTCTCCAAGTGTTCTGCCAGTTAACCTGGCAGAGACCATCTGCCAGAAAGCTGGATTGACTATCATTCGAGCATCTTTGGTTCCAAGCCTACCTTGAATCGAGAGAGTGTTAACTGCATTAGAATCCGCTTGGTTTGCCTGTAGCGTTCTTAACGGTAGCACCAAATTTCGGTCAGAATGACAAAATTTGTCAGGATTATAGTCGAGAAGTGGCAAGGCACGACGAGGCGCGCCAAACGGAGAATGGTCGAGAGGATAACTGGTGAGGAATCACGCCAAAAGAGAATGAAGGGAAGTAGCTTTCGCCACTTCCCTCCTGTCGGCTGGTACCCTCCCCCAGGTACTTCGCCAGACAATCGTCGAAACTGTTATTGAATAGGCGCTGCCTGAGCTGGGTTAAGGCACCCGGCAACAGTCGAGATGGAACTGCCGGTGATGCTGGCCCGCACAACGGCGTCCGAATTGGCAGAGCAGAAGTAACGAACACCTGAAGTGCCCGGAGCAGTCGGATCCGCGCTCAGTTCGAAGCCAAGCACGACTCCACCGCTGGTGAGGCTGTCGTTGACGTTGTACTGGTAACCGCTTTTCACGCAGTTTGAGCCGCCAGAGCAACCGATTACGCTGTCCACCAAGCAGGCATGCTGCGAGTCTGGCGCCGCGCATGTGCTGCCATTAGGCCCCAGATTGGTCAAGGTGCTCGCGAACCCCACTGTCGGATAGCTGGAGTTGTAGGTGATCTGTGCGGTTTGCAGGGTCCGTAACCCTCCCACCGCCGATGCCTCATTCGCTGCGATGCGGGACCGCAACAGATTGGGGATAGCGATAGCGGCGATGATCAAAATGATCGCCACCACGATCAATAACTCGATCAAGGAAAATCCCTTTTGCCGGTGCATTCGCAATCTCTTTTCCGGCAGAGCGAGCCTATGTCAGCCCTCGCCCCCGCCGTTAAACACCGACCTGAGAGGGGCAAGTCCGTTGCCACTTGTCTGGCCTGGGTAGGAAAGCGCACGAATGCTGCTAACTGCTTTGGAGAGCAGGAATTACGAGTAGGCTCGCAGGCGACTAAGAATGTCCACTCAGCGGCCGCCTTCCCGGTTCTGACAAAAATTGTCAAGAGCGGAAGCGGGTTTTTGGCAACGCAACAGCTATCCGACCGACACCCTTCATGGCCGTAGAAAGTGGCAGGAGGCTAGTTTGGGTCCAATGCGCGAATGGGACGCTGCCGCCCGATGCGATCAAAAGCTAGCATTTCAGAGCCATTGGCCTTCATCAAGTTCTAAGAATCCTAGTGGAAAGCAGCGTCCTAGCAGGCGAGCTGGGTGCGGGAGATTTTCAGCCCATTCAGGTTACCCAGAACAGTAACCGCGATATCCTCGCCGTGGAAATGTTCTTGAGCCATCTCCATCAAATCGTGGCTGGTAACGGCTTCAATGCGGTCGGCAATCTCATCCAGTCCAAAGAAGCGGTCGAAGTAGAGTTCCTGCCGGGCGAGATTTGCCATGCGCGCCGTTGACGATTCCAGGCTCAGCATAAGGCTGCCCTTGAGCTGGTCCTTGGCGCGGCGCAGCTCTTCCTCCGGCACAGGTTCGGTTTTCATCCGGCGTAGTTCACCGATGATGGATTGCACGACTTTAGGAGCCGAATCGCGGGAGGTGCCCGCATACACCGAAAGGCAGCCCGTATCTCGAAAGGGGTTCAACTCGCTGTAGATGGCATAGGCAAGTCCCTGCCGCTCCCGGACGCTCTGAAACAGGCGCGAACTCATACCTCCGCCCAGCAGCGTGCTCAATATGTAAGAGGCATACCGTTTCTCATGTCCCACGGGGATGGAAGGAGTACCGACGCAGATCTGCACCTGCTCCAGAGCCTTTTTGTTGCGCATGGTGATGTGGGATTGGATTTTGGGTGCTTCCTGCAAGAACCCATTTTTCCCCGCGGGGAGAGCCTCGAATTTCTGCCGCACCAGCTCGACAAACCGCTCATGCTTCAGGTTGCCTGCGGCCGAAATAATCATGTTGTTGGGAATGAAAAAGCGCTGCCAGTAATCCAGAACCACGCTATGTTCAAAGCGCCGCACCGTGTCTTTGGTCCCGAGGATGGGCCGTCCGAGGGGGTGATTCTTCCAAAAATTTTGCGTGAACAGCTCATGGACGAGGTAGTCAGGGTTGTCCTCATCCATTTTGATTTCTTCGAGAATCACACCGCGCTCGCGAGTGATTTCTTTCTCGTCGAAAACGGGATTCAGCACAATATCGCTGAGAATGTCGAAGGCGATTGGCAAGTGGTCATCGAGAACCTTGACATCGAAGCAGATGGTCTCCTTGGCCGTGTAGGCATCCATGTTGCCGCCGATGGAATCGACCTGGCGGGCAATGTCCTCCGCCGAACGCGAGCGAGTTCCCTTGAACACCATGTGTTCGCAAAAATGGGAAATGCCGTTGAACTCGGAATTTTCGTGCCGCGAGCCTGTCTTGATCCAAATGCCGATCGAGACCGAACGAATGTGTGACATCTCCTCGGTCAGGATGATCAGACCATTGGGTAGAGTCTCGCGACGAATGCTGCGTGGGCTTTCCATTAATGCCTTTCGCTGCGGCGAAGCCGACGGTAACCCGGCGGGAGCTGTACTTAATTGTGGCATAACCGTCAGGCTACCTCGCGGGAATCCACGACGATTTTCAACTGGCACTCGACCCCAATTTCCGGCTTTGGGGAAGCCGCCTCGGGCGACCGCCCCTGGAAATAGGTAAAATCTACGTGACCACCTTATTGGATGCATGAGTGAAGCTGCCCATCACGAAGTATTAGGCCTTGATATTCTGGAACTTACAGGCCTAGCCGAGGCATTCAATCAGCCTGCCTATCGTGCAACCCAGCTTTCCGAGGCTATCTATCAACAAAGGGTTGAGGAAATCTCGGCGATATCAGTTCTCCCCATGGCCTTCCGCCAACAGTTAAGGGAGGCGGGGTGGAGCGTCGGCCTGCCTGGTATTGTCCGCCGGTTCGTGTCGCTGGATGGCACCGTACGCTATCTCCTGGCCCTGAGCGATGCCGAAACGGTGGAGGCGGTCTGGATGCCGGAAGGGGATGGCGGCGAGGCGGGGGACGGTTCGGAAGCTGGGAATGAAGCAGGCGCTGAAGATGTCCCCACCCGCGAGCGGCCCTGGCGGCGCGTCACCATCTGCATTTCGAGCCAGGTGGGATGCGCGGTAAATTGCCAGTTCTGCCTGACGGCATTGTTGGGAGTAAAGCGCAATCTCTCGGCGGGTGAAATCGTGGGACAGGTATTAGCGGTGCTCAAGGATCAGCAGGTGGAGATTGGACAAGACCGCATCAATCTCGTCTTTATGGGCATGGGCGAGCCTTTTCTCAACTACGATAATTTCATGAAGGCAGTGCGGTTGCTGGTAGGGCAGGTAGGAATCACGGAGTCACGCATGACGGTGTCCACTGCGGGAATCGTGCCCCGCATTTACGATTTTGCCAATGAGGCAATTCGGCCCAAGCTGGCGATTTCGTTGAACGCCTCCAACGACGCGCTGCGCACCCAGGTGATGCCGATCAACAAAAAATGGGACCTCAAAGCTTTACTTCAAGCTGCCGCCAATTTTCCTCTGCGCAACCGGGAAAGGCTGACATTCGAATACGTGCTCCTGGAGGGGGTAAACGATTTGCCCCAGCACGCGGATGAACTCATAGGTTGGCTGCGCGGCTTGCGGGCAAAGGTGAACCTGATCGCGCTGAATCCTGGTCCGGACATTCCTTTTACCACCCCGTCGCCAGAGCGTGTGCTGGCTTTTCAAAATCGGCTGATGGATGCGGGCATTCCCACGTTTATCCGGCGTCCGCGAGGCAGGGATATTTACGCTGCCTGCGGGCAACTGAAGCGTACAGAAGAAATGGTCAACGTGGCTGGCTAGGGATTGGCGGTGTGCTTCACTGCGCTGTGCGACGAGGACTGGTCGAGCGCCCCCAGGACTGGCGATGGACAGCTTTCTGCATCATGCAACGGGGTGGGAGGGACCAGTCGAAATTGAGTCGCAATGGACAGCCCGCAAGCGCGAGCGGATGGGATTGTTCCGCGAGTGAAGGAGTGTAGGTAGTAGCCTGTCCCACCCTTCGCCAAAAGCGGGCGAAAGGGTGGGCCACCCGCCATCCGACCCGGTTGGTTCTGCGGGTGACTTTGCAAAAAAGGCTGGAGAATTCTTGACAAGTCCACTAGCTGTGGGAGCTGCCTATAACACGCTTCGGCTCAATGGTGGGTTCGCTGCGAAGGTCGTTAGCATTGCAGGTGAAGCTGGAACGTTCCTGCTTAAGGCGTCGGTTCCCGTAGCGATAGTGATCGCGGGAGCAGAAGCAATTGAATATTACAAGCAACAGGTGGAGAAGGGCGACTGTGGCCAATTCTAAGCGAAAAACGCAGACTTCCTGGCTTCCCCAAACGATCCTGCTAGGGATTGTAATGTTAGTGGTCTATGAACTCCTGCAAGGGCGCGTTCCACAGATTCTATTGATCATTGGAGTTTTGACAATCTCAATTGCTTGGGCTGTGGGTAGCACATTTCGAGGCCAATGGGCAAATCGAAAATTCTGGCTCGTGGTAGGCCTGCTGTTCACCTTGCATTTGGGCTTGATGTGGGCGGTTGTTTCCCGCATGACACGATTCGACCTCTCGGTCGTTTGGCTCATTGTTATCCCTGAGGCGCTCACAGTGTTCATCGTACTCCGGTGGCTCTTCGGAGATAACCTGGAATCGAAGAAATAGTGACGGGCGGGTGGCGCACCCATCTGCGCGGGTGCCCCAGGTCTCGCGCTTTTCGAGACCTGGGCAGGTTTTCGA
>DASPRM010000062.1 GCA_035624455.1 Terriglobales bacterium | reverse complement strand
ACTGGTTCACGGAGAGGATCTACTACGAACGCGCAGAGTTCGCTGATGCCAATTGTTATAGCGCACTGGGTTTGCGGTTGGGTCAGGTGGACCAGCAGCACCATACGAATGGAAACTACCTTTTTTACCTGGCAACCGCCCCTAAGTTTTTCGCAACCATTGTGCAGCATCTAGGCGAGGCAGGGCTGGCCAATCAGGAGAATGGCCACTGGCGCAGGGTGGTCATCGAGAAGCCATTCGGGCATGACCTCGAGTCCGCGAGGGCGTTGAACCGCGAGATCAAGACGGTGCTCAGTGAAGATCAGATTTATCGCATCGATCATTATCTGGGTAAGGAGACCGTTCAGAACATCCTGGTATTCCGCTTCAGCAATGGAATTTTTGAGCCCATCTGGAACCGCCGTTACGTCGATCATGTTCAGATCACTAATGCAGAGACAGTAGGGGTGGAACGCCGCGGCGGATACTTCGACAACGCCGGCACGCTACGCGACATGGTCCCTAACCACATGATGCAGCTCATCAGCCTCACTGCCATGGAGCCGCCGGTGTCGTTCCAGGCAGACGCCGTGCGCGATGAGCAGGCCAAGATCCTGCACGCCATCCAGCGTTTGAGCGCGGAGGATGTCCTGCACAACACGGTACGTGGCCAATACGGGCAGGGTGTCGTGTGTGGGGAAAGAGTACAGGCATATCGGAGCGAGCCGGGAGTCTCTCCCGATTCGCGCACAGAGACGTTTGTGGCCATGAAGTTAAACATTGACAATTGGCGTTGGGCTGGCGTGCCCTTCTATCTGCGCACCAGCAAACGCTTGGCAAAGCGACACACGGAAATCACCATCCAATTCAAGCGCGCACCATTCATTCTTTTCCGTGACACTCCGGTGCATAAATTACAGACCAACCGGCTGGTGATCCAGATCCAACCGGAGGAAGGTATGTCGCTGACATTCGGGGCGAAGATACCCGGTGCGGTGCTGCGCCTGGGATCGGTAGAGATGAGTTTCGAGTATTCCAAGTACTTTGGGGAAGATGCCTACACCGGATATGAAGTGCTTTTGTACGATTGCATGATTGGAGACGCCACGCTCTTCCAGCGGGCGGACATGGTGGAGGCAGGCTGGAGCGCGGTGGATCCAGTGCTGGATGTTTGGAAAGCCCTGCCGCCGCGCAATTTCCCCAACTACGCATCAGGTACGTGGGGGCCAAAGGAGTCTGATGAACTGATGGAACGCGATGGCCGCTCCTGGAGAGTGATTCCGCTATGATTCTGGCTGGAGATGTCGGTGGAACGCATACCCGCCTGGCAGCATTCGAGAGCGAAGGCAATAAGCTGCAGCTTGCAGTGGAACGAATCTACAACAGCCAGGAACATTCGGGCCTGTCGGAGATCGTCCGCGACTTTGTAAAGAGCGAAGGCATACCCGTCCAGAGGGCGTGCTTTGGGGTGGCGGGCCCGGTACGGGCAGGGCGCAGCAAGATTTCCAATCTGCCCTGGACGATCGATTCGCGCGAACTGGCGCAACAACTCCGGCTCACTTCGGTGGGATTGATCAATGACCTGGAGGCTTACGCCTACGGCATTGACGCGCTGGAGTCAAAGGATTTCATCACTATCCATGAAGGCTCGACCGAGTCGGCAGGAAATATGGCGGTGATTTCGGCGGGAACCGGCCTGGGAGAAGCCGGGCTCTACTGGGACGGGTTTCGCCATCACCCGTTCGCCTGCGAGGGCGGCCATACCGATTTCGCCCCGCGAAACGAGCTGGAAATCGAACTTTTGCAATATCTGCTCAAGAAGTATGGCCGGGTCAGCTTCGAGCGGATTCTCTCCGGACCGGGAATCCGCAACGTCTACGACTTTCTGCGCGACACCAGGAAAGCCGAGGAACCGGCCTGGTTGCGGGAGCAGCTTGCCGAATCACATGATTCCCCGGCCCTGATTTCGCAGCTGGCGATGGACAAGAAGGCACCCATCTGCGAACAGGCGCTAAACGTTTTTGTCGAGGTGTACGGGGCGGAAACGGGAAACTGCGCGCTGAAATTCATGTCGCTCTGCGGTATCTACATTGGCGGCAGCATCGCAGCCAAGATCGTGTCCAAGATGCAAGAGCCGACGTTCATGGAGGCCTTTCTGGACAAGGGGCGGATGCGCGACCTGCTACAGTACATGCCGGTGAAGATCGTGCTCAACGACGATTCTGGGATTTTAGGGGCGGCGCGCTCGGCGCTGATCCAGAAGGCGTTCGGGCAGACCGCGAGCCGGGTGGCGATGTGAAAAACAGCTTTTCTTATTGGCGAGGGAAGAGAATTTCGGAGTTCAGCGGAGCCTCAGTTTCGAACACTCCCAACAGACCGCCGCAAGGCTGTAGGCTATGGCTGCCGAGACCAGAGTCATAGTCAGTCCGAGATGTATAGCAATGATCATGGCCATGACCGAACCGAGCACGCTGGCACCGGCGTTCATCGCCCACGCCCATTCCACTGTACAAGTCTCGTTTTCCGCAATGAGCTTAAGCCCTCTGGGAAACGGCATGCCCATCAGGAATCCCAGAGGAATCAGAATGAGCGCACTGATAATCAGTTTGAGGGGAAAGGTCAATCCCACCGCGATCGAGAGTAATTTGGGAATGAACAAGGCATTGAGAGCAATTAACGCGACAATCGCGCCTAACGTCAAAAGCAGATTTGGCCTTCGTATGGATGCACTTCCCAGCCCACTTGAGAGCAGTAGCAGAAAGACGACCACCGTCAAGGCATAGGTCGGGTGCCCAAGGAATAACACGAAGCGCTGGATGAGCGAGACTTCCACCAGAATGTATCCGAGTCCCAATCCTACAAAGAAAAGTAGCGCAGGTAGCCGAACCTCTCTCGTACGTCTTCCGCGGTAGAGGGCCAGAGGCAATATCAGGAAACTCAGGACCGCGACTATGGAGATGACTAATAACATTCCCAGTACAACCACTCCGAGATTGTAGTGCCAGTCAATACCCCGGGTGGTGCCAGCCAGAAGGTTCTG
>DASPRM010000061.1 GCA_035624455.1 Terriglobales bacterium | reverse complement strand
GCGCGTTGAATATTCTGCTTGCCTCGCCGACCGGAAGGAAATGCGGATCATAATGGATTTCCGCGCCGGGAATGGATAGAGCATCCATGTTCAGCGGCCGATCACACGACTTGATAATCGCGAGCCTTGGTCTTGATCCCTACGCCTGCGAGAATACCTCTTTTGCGATCGTGATGGCGCTCATCGCGCTCGGCCAGCCCGCATAAAACGCCAGATGCGTAATTGCCTCGATCAGCTCTTCTTTCTTGACTCCATTTTCCACCGCTCTATTCAGATGGAACCGCAACTGATCCGGCCGATTCAAAGCAATCAGCGCGGCCACGGTTGCCAGACTGCGGTCACGCTTGGAAAGCTCCGGACGCTCCCACACGTCACCAAAGAGCACGTCGTCGGTTAACTCGACGAGCTTGGGAGCAAAGTCGCCGAGCATTTTACGGGCTGCTGAAGGTTCTTGATTCATGGTGATTGCTCCTGCGCCTTCCAAAAAGGTGCACCGCGAGAACAGATTCCGCTCAGCGACCGGCCATTTGCTCCAGCTGTTCGGGGTATCGAGCTCCTTGCACCGGGATCTTCGCCGAGGCGCCGTCGATGTCGCGGAGATCGTCGGATGTGAGTTGGATGTGAGCTGCCCCGAGGTTCTCCTCCAGCCGCGCCAGCTTAGTGGTGCCCGGGATCGGAACCATCCAGGATTTCTGGGCCAGAATCCACGCGAGGGCGATCTGGGCAGGCGTTGCTTTCCTGCGTTCTGCGATTTTGCCAAGCACATCAACCAAGGCCTGATTCGCCTTCCGAGCCTCGGGCGTAAAGCGGGGAAGGGTGTTGCGAAAATCGGAGCTGTCGAATTGTGTGTTTTCGTTGATCTTTCCCGTGAGGAATCCCCTGCCCAGAGGGCTATAGGGCACGAAGCCAATTCCGAGTTCCTCTAAAGTCGGCAGGACTTCTTTTTCCGGATCTCGGAACCAAAGCGAGTATTCGCTCTGCACCGCGGTGACCGGCTGAACGGCGTGCGCGCGGCGAATCGTCTTGGCGGCTGCTTCCGAGAGGCCGAAATGCTTAACCTTGCCTTGGCGAATCAGCTCCTTCACCGCCCCGGCGACATCTTCGATGGGCACGTCGGGGTCAACCCGATGCTGATAGAACAGATCGATCGCATCAACCTTGAGCCGCTTGAGCGACCCCTCGGCGACCTGTTTGATGTGCTCTGGCCGGCTGTCCAGGCCCACCCACCCAGGTTCTCCGTTGGGCTTCAGTTTGAAACCGAACTTGCTGGCGATCACCACCTTGCCGCGATGAGGAGCCAGGGCCTCGCCCACCAGTTCTTCGTTCGCGAATGGGCCGTAGACTTCGGCGGTATCGAAGAATGTGACGCCGTGTTCCACGGCGGCGTGAAGCAGAGAGATCATCTCCTCTTTATCTTTGGAGGGGCCGTAGGCAAAAGTCATGCCCATGCAGCCGAGCCCGATCCCCGAGACTTCGAGATTGCTTTTTCCCAGTTTCCGCTTCTGCATGTTTTCTCCTTCCAGGGGCTACCGGTAGGATTACCTCCGCCGAAAGGCGATCCTAAAAGAGATTCTAACTTGAGCCAATTTTGCGGGCGTCGGAGCCCGCTGCCCAAGTCCTGAGCGCAGCGAAGGAACCCGTCATTCAAATGGCGGAGGGAGAGGGATTCGAACCCCCGGTGGAGTTTCCCCCACAGCGGTTTTCAAGACCGCCCGTTTCGACCGCTCACGCATCCCTCCGCGTAGAAAGCCATCACAAGGCACGGGCAATCTACTCTCGATATTACACCGAGTTGCGGAGTGTGCGTTGATTACGGCGATGCGCGGAGACACCGCCAAACGCGCTGCTTGACGCCAGTCTCATTTAGGCACCCAGGCCCAAGGCCCGCCCTGTATCACTGATTTCTGGGGTTCCGGCAGATATAAATAAAAATGGGCAACGATGCGTAAGTCATCGCAAATGGGCGAAATGGCGAAACGGAAAGGAGCGCACTATGAGTGCTTGTGTGGAAGTGCCGCGGGAAGCAAATAGTGTCAGGCTAAAGAGCATCCTGCTGGCAACTGATTTTTCCGCAGCGTCGGAAAAGGCCTTCGAATATGCGACCGCAATCGCTCGCCGCCACGATGCCAAAATCTCGGTGGTCCACGTGATTCCGGAGTCCGACGCGCCCTTGGTTCCAGAGCTCTCAGAAGAACTGCAGTGGCAATATTCAACCCGTGAGATGGAAACGCTCGCCAAGCGGGACGAACTCAAGCAGACCAGGCATCAACTACTGCTGCGGCGCGGTTCGGTGTGGAACGTCCTTTCCCATCTGATGCGTGAAGAACGGGTGGACCTGCTCGTGCTCGGAACCCACGGACGGGGAGGACTTGAAAAGCTGCTGGTCGGATCGATTGCCGAGGAGATGGTACGGCTGGCCGCTTGTCCCGTGCTGACAGTAGGACCCAACAGCATTGTTTCCGCCGCGCTGACGGGGGAATTTCATAAAGTTCTCTTCGCTACCGAATTTGGACCGGCTTCGGAAAAGGCGGTGCCGTATGCGTTGTTCTTCGCTCGCGAGTCTGGTGGCGAACTCATCCTCCTGTACGTGGTACGGGGTGAGCCATTGCCCTTGGGTGAACTGGGCACAGCCTTCTATGACGATGAAGTGGCCACGACCAAATTTGAAGACGAGGTAATGCTGGCGAATCGCGACAGACTGGAGGACCTGCTCCCGCTGGACGCCCGGATGATGGGCTGCAAGACGAAGTTCATGGTGGAATTTGGAGTGCCGACGGCAGAGATCCTGAACGCGGCTGAAAAACATCAGCCAAACCTGATGGTGATTGGAGCAAATTCGGTGGTGTCTGCGAGAGCTTCCGCTCATCTCTCCTGGGCGGTAAGCCATGAACTCATTTGTCATGCCAAGTGCCCAGTGCTGACGATTCGGGCGTGACTGCGGACGATCCCCACCCTTCGCCAAAAGCAGCCGAAAGGCGGGCCATGCAGCGAGCGGAGTACCCGCAATGGAGTTCATCTGCAGATATTGTGGCAAGCGCAAGGGCGAAGGCGAAGAGTGGTTGCTGGCCCTGGAAGGCACAGGAAAGCCGGGAAAGGTGATGAAGTACGCAATCACCCTGCTTGGCAAGTGGGACGAGCAGCGTGCCGGCGAACGGAATGCGGTGCATTTCTGCTCCGCCAGTTGCCAGAACAAATATCTGCGCGAAAACTATGGGGACCAGACCTGGGGCGCGTAGTCGGACGGGTGGGCCCCCGCTCCACACGATCCAAACTGCGGGTGCCCTGAGCGCAGCGAAGGGTGGGTCGCAATTATCTTTGTACAGCAGGAGTGATGTTCGGCCAGGTATTCAGAGCAACCAATTCCGACTCCACGAAAGCATACGAGCGCTACGGCTACAATAGCCTTCTCGCATGGTCAAGCGCGCAGCTGCACGACGGCGTCCTCGCAAGGCCAAGCCCGGCACCAAGGGCCTCAGCCCCGCCGAATGCCGTCTCGACGAACCGAGAGCCGCTGCTGCTGAGGTCTCAGGCGCGATCGAAAAATCCGGCGGCTGCGTTGTGGGATCATACAAAGAGCCGCTGGGCGGGCATCCAGTGCTGCTTTCGATTTTGCCGATCGACGCGGTCGAGCCCACTCCTTTTCAGCGCGACCTTTCTGACGCGCATCACAAGCGGCTCGCCGATGTGATTCTGAAGACTGGACGCTTCCTCGATCCCATCATCGCAGTGGTTGCGCCGCGCGGCGGGTTCTGGACTCCCAATGGCCGGCATCGCCTGGAGGCCATGCGCCGCCTGGGCGCGAAATCGATCGCCGCCCTGGTGGTGGCCGATCGCGAGATTGCGTGGCAGATTCTGGCGCTCAACACCGAGAAGGCGCACAACCTCAAGGAACGAGCGCTTGAGGTCATACGCATCTACCGCGGCTTGGTGGAGGAAGATGCCACGCGGCCGGAATCCCAGTTTTCTTTTTATCTCGACGAGGCGGCGCTGGTTACCCTGGGAGTCTGCTACGAAAAAATTCCGCGCTTTGGTGGGGGCGTTTACCATCCTATTCTGCGGCGGCTCGAGTCGTTTACTGATGATCCGCTGCGTTCCGCTGTCAAAGATCACGAAAAACACGCGGCCATGGTCCTCGACCTCGAGGACAAGGTCGCCGGGGCGGTAAAAAAACTGAAAGAGCGCGGGCTGGTCAGCCCATATCTGCGCTCGTTTGTGGTGGCGCGCATCAATCCACTGCGCTGGATCAAAGGCGAGCCGCCGCCACTGGAAGAAGTGCTGAAGACTATGCGCGAGCGCGCAGGACGGTTCAACGTCGAAAAGATCCGGCCACAGGATCTTGCCGGGGCTGCGGGGCCGCCCGATGATGAAGCGTGAAGACTGCTGCGATCGCGTGCTTGTGGGCACACGCCGATCCAGCCAGGAGGTGCCACATGGCGACTTACATTATTCTGAGCCAGTTGTCTCCGGAAGCGTTCCGCGAGCCCAAGGAGTTCAAGAAGCTGGCGGATTCGGTTTCCTCGAAGATCAAAAAAGAGTGTCCTAACGTCACCTGGAAGAGCAGCTATGCCACCATGGGACGCTTCGATGTGGTCGATGTGGTGGAAGCGAAGGATCCCCGGGATGTCGAAAGGGCAGCCATGATCATTCGCGCGCACGGCCACGCGGTAACAGAAACTCTGATGGCAACACCTTGGGAAGATTTCTTGAAGATGCTCTAGCTCCTATGTTCACGCCGCGGCCAATAGGATTTGTGAGCAGTCCTTACAAAGACACGGCGGATGTTCCCATGGGCCTGGGCGCAAAGCACGACGCCGAGGGTGTGCTCAAAATCCTGCCGGAGTTCGAGCCCGGGCTGAAGGACATCGAGGGATTCTCGCATTTGATCGTCGTCTGGACCTTCCACCGCTCGGAGGGCTACGACCTGATGGCAAAACCGCCCAGCGACGACAAAACGCATGGCGTGTTTGCGACGCGATCGCCGTTCCGTCCCAACCCGATTGGCCTTACCGCCGTCGAGCTTCTGCGACGCGAGGGTACGCTGCTGCACGTTCGCGGCATCGACATGCTGGATGGAACTCCTATTCTCGATATCAAGCCTTATCTGTCGAGCATCCCCGAGGATCAGTTGCGGCGCGGCTGGCTGGCAGAAGCCGAAGCGCGCGCAAAGAAGTGAGCGGATCAGCGGCTCGCGCAGGTTCCTTTCCCTATCGCCTCTTCCATCCATTTTCGTCGTCACCCTAAGTGACTGATGGCCGGCTATCCGTTAAGATCACCTACCCTCGCTGTGGCGCTTGCATTAGCGGCGTGGAAAAGCACCAATGTTAACCATCCTGAAATATTTCGGACTGGCCTTCAGTGCGCTGCTGCCGCTCATCAATCCGCTGGGTTCTGCCCTCATGTTCATGGGAATCGTGGGCTTGGCGCCGGTCAGCGAATTTCGGCAACTGGCGAAAAAGGTGGCGATCAGCACGGTGCTGTTTCTGCTGGTGATTGAGGCAGTGGGTGCGACGTTGCTGTCATTCTTTGGAATCTCGCTACCGGTGGTCCAACTGGCGGGCGGATTTGTGATTGCTGCCATTGGGTGGGGCCTGCTGAACCAAAGCAGTGGCGCGGCAGCCAGCGGCCATACGGTGGAGCCCGGCAACAGCCAGGGCGCTCTGGAAGACAAGGTTTTTTATCCGCTAACATTTCCTATCACTGCCGGCCCAGGTTCTGTGGTAGTGATGCTCACGCTGAGTGCTCACGCATCCAGCAGCGTACTGCTGAAAAATGCGCTGGGGCACGTTGGGATTGCCATCGCGGTAGTCGCGCTGAGCTACGCGGTTTATCTCTGCTACACCTATGCGCCTAAAATCACGCAGAAAATTTCTCCTTCTACCGTGCAGGGCATCCTGCGGGTGATCGCCTTTGTGCTGCTGTGCATCGGAGTGCAGATTGCCTGGAACGGATTGGAAGGCTTGCTTAAGGCAATGCCGAAGTGAAAGAAGCTTTCAGCAATTGGGGACCTCACCCCTTATAACTCCTGACTAAAAAATAACTGGGGTTAATACTGTAGAGGTCCAGGCCTGAAGATCAATGAGCTTTGTGGTCCTTCTGCACCCTGGTCGGGATGACCCTTTTAAGGCCGAAAGTAGAAATGCAGGGACGGAGTGACTGCAAATAGCCGGGCAGGCTGGAGGTTTCCGGATCCCCCGGCTGTTACACTCAGTTATCGGTTCTCCAAGAAAGAATGATCAAAAAGAAATTCTCTTTTTTGCAGATTCTCGGCGGGCTCGCCATCCTTGTCCTGGTTACCTGCGGAGCGGTGGCACAACAAATTCCTCCCAAGCTTTACCAGGAGATGCGCTGGCGAATGATTGGCCCGTTTCGCGGCGGGCGCGTGCTGGCAGTTGCCGGCATTTCTGGTCAACCCAACACCTACTACTTTGGCGCGGTCGCCGGAGGGGTGTGGAAGAGCACCAACAGCGGAGTCACCTGGGAGCCCATCTTCGATCAACAACCGGTAGGCTCCATCGGCGCGCTCGCCATTGCTCCTTCCGATCCCAACGTGATCTACGTGGGCAGCGGCGAAGCCGACATGCGTTCCGACATCTCGTTTGGCAATGGCATATACAAATCCACGGACGGCGGCCGTACCTGGAAGCACCTCGGCCTGCGCGACAGCATGCAAATCGGGCGAATCCTGATCGATCCCAGCAATCCGCAACGTGTGCTGGTCGCAGCGCTGGGGCATGCCTATGGTCCGAATGCTGAACGCGGCGTATTTCGCTCCAGCGATGGTGGCGAGAGCTGGCAAAAGATCCTCTACAAAGACGACAACACAGGTGCAATCGATCTGGCGTTTGAGCCAGCCAATCCGCAGGTGATCTATGCCGCGCTGTGGAATGCGCGCAGGACGCCGTGGAGCCAGTATCAGCCCGACAACGGACCCGGCAGCGGGCTCTACAAGTCGATTGACGGTGGCACGAACTGGACGCAGCTGACCGGACACGGCCTGCCGCAGAAAGATTGGGGCAGGGTCGGCATCGTAGTCGGCGAGGGCAAAGGCGTACGCCGCGTCTATGCGCTGATCGATGCCAAGGAAGAAGGTGGACTGTTCCGCTCAGACGATGCTGGACAGAATTGGCACCGGATGAGTGCCGACCCCCGCTTCCGGCAGCGGAGCTGGTATTTCAGCAGACTCACCCTCGATCCCGGAAATCCCGATGTGGTGTACGTGTCGGATGTCGCGCTGTACCGCTCGCTGGATGGAGGACGAAATTTCAAAGCCTTCAAAGGCGCACCCGGGGGCGACGACTACCACGATCTGTGGATCGATCCGCAGAATCCGAAGCGCATGATTCTGGGTTGCGACCAGGGAGCAGCGGTTACAGTGGATGGAGGAGGCACCTGGAGCTCCTGGAATAACCAGCCCACCGCGCAGATGTATCACGCCACCACCGACAATCAGTTTCCTTATTATGTTTACGGCAGCCAGCAGGACAGCGGCACCGTGGCCACGACCAGCCGCAGCGGTTCTGGATCGATCACCTACCGCGACTGGTACTCGGTGGGAGCCGGCGAATCGGGCTATATCGCGCCCGATCCCGCG